>JBILYW010000323.1:0-4738 GCA_044377555.1 Pseudomonas sp. | reverse complement strand
TGTGATTGAAAAAGGTGGGGTTAACTTTTCCCACGTGTTTGGCAGCGGCCTGCCGCCGTCGGCCAGCGCCCATCGCCCTGAACTGGCGGGCCGTGGCTTTGAAGCCCTGGGTGTGTCGCTGGTGATCCACCCGCATAACCCGCATGTGCCGACTTCCCACGCTAACGTGCGTTTTTTCATCGCCGAAAAAGAAGGCGAAGAGCCGGTCTGGTGGTTCGGCGGCGGCTTTGACCTCACGCCCTACTACGGCGTAGAAGAAGACTGCGTGCATTGGCACCGCGTGGCCGAGCAGGCTTGCGCCCCGTTTGGCGCCGATGTGTACCCGCGCTACAAAGCCTGGTGCGACACCTACTTCCACATCAAGCATCGCAACGAGCCGCGCGGCATTGGCGGTCTGTTTTTTGATGACCTGAACGAGTGGGATTTCGACACCTGCTTCGCGTTTATTCGTGCCATTGGCGACGCCTATATCGACGCCTACCTGCCGATCGTTCAGCGCCGCAAAAACGACGAATACACCGCCCAGCAGCGTGAATTCCAGGAATTGCGCCGTGGCCGCTACGTGGAGTTCAACCTGGTCTATGACCGTGGCACCCTGTTTGGCCTGCAATCGGGCGGTCGCACCGAGTCGATCCTGATGTCGTTGCCGCCGCAAGTACGCTGGGGCTACGACTGGAAAGCCGAACCGGGCAGCCCGGAGGCGCGCCTCACCGAATACTTCCTGCAAGACCGCGACTGGCTAGCCAACGCCTGACATTGCCCGAGGAGTTTGCCTGATGGACCGTTACGTTGTTTTTGGTAACCCGATTGCCCACAGCAAATCCCCGGTGTTGCATCGCCTGTTTGCCGAGCAAACCGGTCAGGTCATGCAATACGACACCTTGCTCGCGCCGCTGGATGATTTTGCTGGCTGCGCCACTGCGTTCTTTCAAGCCGGGCGCGGCGCCAACGTCACCGTGCCCTTCAAGGAAGAGGCTTATCGGCTGGCCAACCAGCTGACCGCCCGGGCGCAGCGTGCAGGTGCGGTCAACACGCTGAGCAAACAACCCGATGGCAGCTTGCTGGGGGACAACACCGACGGTGCCGGCCTGGTGCGCGACCTCACGGTCAATGCCGGCTTCAGCCTCAAGGGCAAACGCATTTTGGTGCTGGGCGCGGGCGGTGCGGTTCGTGGTGCATTGGAGCCCATCCTGGGCGAAGGGCCGGCCTCTGTGACCATCGCCAATCGCACGGTTGAGAAGGCCGAGTTGCTGGCCGAACTGTTCAGCGACCTGGGCCCGGTGGCGGCCAGCGGTTTTGACTGGCTGCACGAGCCGGTCGACCTGATTATCAACGCCACCTCTGCCAGCCTGAGCGGCGAAGTGCCGCCGATTGCCAGCAGCCTGATCGAGCCGGGTAAAACCCTGTGCTACGACATGATGTACGGCAAGGAGCCGACACCGTTTTGCCTGTGGGCCACCGAACATGGCGCGGGTCAGGTGATGGATGGTCTGGGGATGCTCGCCGAACAGGCGGGGGAAGCGTTCTACCTGTGGCGCGGCGTGCGCCCGGATACGGCGCCGGCGTTGGCCGAGTTGCGCAGGTTGCTGGCGCAATAACTGTGGGAGCGGACGTTTTACCCTTCAAACAAAATCGGGCACCGATCCGCCCCTTCCAGCTTCTTCAACTCCTCCACTACCTGCGTCCGCGCCCGGCGCAGGGTCAAGCTGCGGCCTAACCCCCGCAATCGGCGCGCCTCCTGATGCAGCATCTCAACCCCTGAGTAATCGATAAAGTTGATGTGTTGCGCCTCGATCACCACTCGCTGGCCTTGGGTGCGCTGCAAGCGAACTTGCAGGTAATGGCTGGCGCCGAAAAAAATCGAACCGCCAACCCTCAACACCTCTTCGTCACCCTCGCGCCATTGGTGGATGCGCGGGCGTGAAGTGCGTTTAAGGTAGAAAAACAGCGAAGCCAGCACCCCGGCATAAATCGCCGTTTGCAGCTCCAGTAGCAACGTCGCGATACAGGTCAGTGCCATCACCGCGAACTCGGCGCGGCTCACCCGCCACAGCGCGCGAATCCCCCGCGTGTCCACCAGCCCCCAGCAAATCAGCAAAATACTGCCTGCCATTGCCGGGATCGGAATGTGCGCAATCAGCTTCGACCCGGCCACGGCGAACAACGCCACCCACAGCGCTGAAAACACCCCTGCCAACGGCGAATTGGCACCGCCCTCGTAGCTCAACCCCGAGCGCGTGAACGAGCCCGACGACAAATACCCGGAGAACAACGAGCCCACCACATTGGACAAGCCCTGGGCGCGAACTTCCTGGTTGGCATCGAGCATCTGCTGCGAACGTGTAGCTAACGAGCGGGCAATCGACAAACTGGTCACCAGCCCCAGCATGCCCACCGCTACGGCGCCTGGCAGCAAACGCAAGATCGTTTCGAGGTCCAAAGGCAGTGGGCTGAAAGGCGGCAGACGGCCGACAAACGATTGCACCAGCTCGACATGCCCAAACACCTGCGGCAGCAGCCATACCACCAGGCTGGCGATCACCAGCGTGAGCAGCAAGGTCGGCCAGCGTGGCATCCACAGCTTGAACACAACCCCCAGCACCAACGTGCCCGCACCCAGCAACAACGAGGCGGGATCAAATTGGCGAATATGGGCGAGCAGCGTCAACAGGCTGTCGAGTGCAGTGGCTTTGCTCGATAAGTGCAGCCCCAGCACATTGGGCAACTGGCCCAGCGCGATCACGACTGCCGCGCCGAGGGTGAAGCCGAGTATCACCGAGTGCGAAACAAAATTGGCCAGTGCGCCAAATTTGAGCATGCCGATCAGCCACTGAAAAATCCCGGCCAAAAACGTCAACAGCAAAATCAGGCCGATGTAGTCCTGAGTACCGGGCACCGCCAACGGGCTGACGCTGGCAAACAGCACGATGGAAATCGCCGCCGTAGGGCCGCAAATCAAATGCCACGACGAACCCCACAGGCAGGCGATGATCACCGGCACAATGGCCGCATACAGCCCGTACTCGGGCGGCAACCCGGCGATCAGGGCGTAGGCGATGGACTGCGGCAACGCCAGAATTGCACCACTGAGCCCCACCAATGCATCGCGGCCCACGCTGGCGCGGGTTTGCTTGGGCAGCCAGCTTAAAAAGGGCAATAAGTGTTGGAGTTTGGGCCAGGCCATGTAGGACTCTTCAGATATCGGTCTTGGGCAGAGTGTCGTTTAACCCTGCCGGGTGCAAGGCGCCAGGCTGTGGATAACGTGCCGTGCGCTCCAGGTCGTCGAGGTCGATGTGGTTACGCATGTATTGCTGGCTGGCGTCGACCCAGGGTTGATGATCCCAGCTGGTGAGCTTGCCCGTGGCCAACGCTTGAGTGACCAGCCGTCGGCGGCGCTGGCTCGCGAGCACTTGCCGGTGAATCAGAGGGATGTCCCATTTGGCCCGTGCCTGCGCCAAAAAATCGTTGAACAGCGCCTGATGCCCGGGTGACTGACTGAGTTCTTCCAGTTCGCGCGGGTCGTTGTGCAGGTCATACAGCAGGCAGGGATCGTCTTCACTGTAGATAAATTTGTAGGCGCCACGGCGGATCATCATCAACGGGCTGATGGTGCCTTCGGCCATGTACTCGCCGAAGACCTCGTCATGGCCGCCCTCGCCGCGCAAGTGAGGTACCAGCGAGCGACCGTCCAGCGCCAGATTGTCCTCCAGCGTGCCACCCGCCAATTCGACAAAGGTGGGCAACAGGTCGGCGGTCGAGACGGCCGCGCCTATGCGCGCCGAATCAAATTGCCCCGGCGCGTACACCACCAGCGGTACCCGTGCGGCCATCTCGAACCAGTGCATTTTGTACCAGAGCCCGCGATCGCCCAGCATGTCGCCGTGATCGCCGGAAAACACGATCACCGTGTCATCGGCCAGCCCGGTGTCTTCAAGGGTTTGCAGCAGCCGGCCGATGTTGTGGTCGATGTAACTGCACGCGCCGAAATACGCACGGCGGGCGTCGCGAATCTTATCCACAGGCAGCGGTTTGTCCCACAGGTCGTAGGCCTTGAGCAGGCGTTGCGAGTGCGGGTCGAGGCTGGCTTGTGGCGGGGTGTGGGGCAGCGGAATGTCTTCGTCGCAGTACAAATCCCAGAACGGTTTGGGGATGGTGTACGGGTCGTGCGGATGGGTCATGGACACGGTCAGGCAAAACGGCTGGTCGCCGTCCTGGCGAATGTGGTCGAACAGGTATTGCTGGGCCTTGAACACCACCTCTTCGTCGAAATCCAGCTGATTGGTGCGCACACAGGGGCCGGCTTGCAGCACCGAGGCCATGTTGTGATACCAGCTGGGCCGCGCATCCGGCTCATCCCAATTGACCGACCAGCCATAGTCGGCGGGGTAAATATCACTGGTCAGGCGCTCCTCGAAACCATGCAACTGGTCGGGCCCGCAAAAGTGCATCTTGCCCGCCAGCGCCGTGCGGTAACCCAAGCGGCGCAGATAGTGCGCGTAGGTCGGTACATCAGCGGGCAAGTCCGCCGCGTTGTCGTAGGCGCCGATCTTGCTCGGCAGCTGGCCGCTGACCAGGGTGAAACGCGACGGCGCGCACAGCGGGCTGTTGCAGTACGCCGCGTCGAACACTACGCCTTGAGCCGCCAAACGGCTCAGGTGCGGGAGTTTGATCGGGGACGGGCCGTAAATCGGCAACAAGGGGGCGGCCATTTGGTCAGCCATGATGAACAGGATATTTT
>JBILYW010000322.1:0-4740 GCA_044377555.1 Pseudomonas sp. | reverse complement strand
TCGGAGGCTTGAGCTTTTGCAGGGTTTCTTCAATCAGGTGCAAGTCGTTTACCCGGACACTCGAAGGGTAGCGGGCATCGCCTTGCAGGGGCTGGCCGTGGCTGTCGAAAAAGTTGAGGGTGGCGCCTACGCCCAGGGCTTCGCCGATATTGCGCGCCATTGGCTGCTTGGCCGAGCCGTTCCACTGCACCCAGTCGAACGTCCACATATCCCATAGGTGCGGGTAATCCACCGGTGCGTTGGCCACGCGGTAATTGTCGGAGGAAATCGCATCACCGAAGCTGGCGTTGGCGATCCGGCCGAAGGCATCGGTGCGCCCCGGGCCTTCGAGGGTCGGATAGAGGCCGCGATGGGTGTCGTTCCAGGCCACGGTCAGAAACGTGTTCAGGGATGCCTTGAAATCTTTGCGCAGTTGCTGGTGCTGCGCCTCGTACTGATCGCCCAGGACGGTGCGGGCAAAGCGCTCGAATTTCCATGGGTTGTAATATGTTGCGGCGAGGCTGGCTACCAGCGCCTGGCCAAAGCTGCCGCCGCGCAAGGTCGGTACGCTGGATGGCAAGACGTGCTGTGCCGGGGCGCCATCAATACGCACCGCCTGGCCTTTGAAGCGCAACTCGCCGGTGTGGCAGGCGGCGCAGGTAATGTCCAGGTACTGCGTGTTGCTGCCCGGGTTTTGATGGCGGGTAAAACCTACGGGCAAGTTGGCCGGGTTGGCGGCGCTGGCCTGCTGCTGTGGGTCAACCAAAAAACCGAAGCGGGCCAGATACTCCGGCGCGGCGAAGGGTTGCTTTGAAAAGGGCAGCTCAAGGGCGCTGAACCAGTCGTAATGCAAGCCTTTAACCTGCGTGCCCTGGGGCGTGTAGTAATAGGTTTGACGCTCGGCAGGGCTCCACTGATCAAGATAATGCAGCTGCTGCGGGGGTTGGTAGGCAGGCAGTTTCGGGTTGGCGATGAAGTAGATCACCAGGCCAAGTCCCAGGGCCAAAGCCACTAGCAACCCCAGCAGAACACGGTAAAACAGACGCACAGTAACGCTCCTTGTAAAAATATTTACAGCCTTATGCCTCAGGTATGGTCTGGCATCAAGCGACCTGGGCTTTGCTTTGCCAGGTTTATAGATGTGTGAGCAGAAGTTGCGGTATGAATGAATTGTTATTAATGCATGAACTTATCCGCAAATTGCCTCTCCTATGCCGGTAGCCATTGGTCGCGGCCGCCTGATAAGCTCGCGGCTTTACTCGATTGCCCATTTGGCGCATGAACAAGGAAATAGCATGAAACAGCATCGGTTGGCGGCAGCTGTGGCCCTGGTAAGCCTGGTACTGGCGGGTTGTGATTCGCAGACCAGCGTAGAGCTGAAAACCCCGGCGCAAAAAGCCTCGTACGGCATTGGCCTGAACATGGGCAAAAGTCTGGCTCAAGAAGGCATGGATGATCTGGATTCCAAGGCCGTAGCCCAGGGCATCGAAGATGCCGTTGGCAAGAAAGAGCAGAAACTGAAAGACGATGAACTGATCGAAGCGTTCGCCGCCCTGCAAAAGCGTGCTGAAGAACGTCTTACCAAAATGAGCGAAGAAGCCTCGACAGCAGGCAAAAAATTCCTCGAAGAAAATGGCAAGAAAGCCGGTGTTGTCACTACCGCTTCTGGCTTGCAGTACGAAGTCATCAAGAAAGCCGATGGTCCTCAGCCTAAAGCCACAGACGTGGTGACTGTTCACTACGAAGGCAAGCTGATTGATGGCAAGGTTTTCGACAGCTCGGTAGAGCGCGGCAGCCCGATTGATCTGCCGGTTAGCGGCGTGATCCCGGGTTGGGTTGAAGGTCTGCAACTGATGCACGTTGGTGAGAAATACAAGCTCTATATCCCTAGCGAGCTGGCTTACGGTGCACAAAGCCCGAGCCCGTCGATCCCGGCCAATTCGGTACTGGTGTTTGACCTTGAGCTGCTGGGCATCAAAGACCCTGCAAAACCAGAGGCAGATGCTGCGCAATAAGCAGCTTTCTCTTCAGGTAGCGCCCCGTTTCGACGGGGCGTTGTTGTATCTGTAGTCCGGCCTCTGTGCCTATCAGTTCTGTCCTGCAAGTTTTTAAAAACCCCATAAGTTCCCTTGGCTAGTGGTTGCTGACTGCCAAGTCAATGAATTTATGGGTTTTTTTATGTGTGTAAAAAACGCCCGATCTGAGTACAGCCCTTATAGAACGGGCCTTTCAGCCTGAAAAAACAGCTCTGTTCACAAGGTTATCCACAATTTGTGTGGATAACATTTTGTGTTCTGCGCAGCGCTTTTGACTGCTTTCACAAAAATTTCACTTTTGAGCGAAAACTCCAGAGACCTTGAAGGCTGTTAGGATTAAGCTTCTAAGGAAAGTTCCGACTCGATTTATCTAAAAGTCTGACGGGGTTTAGCAATGGATCTTCAAATCATCAAGCGCAATGGTGAACCTGAATACGCGGTTCTTTCATGGGAAAGCTACCAGGCACTGCTCAAGGCTGCAGGTCTCAAGGAAAAGGTGGCTACGCCTTTGGCAGACCAGCAGCCCCCGGCGCCCGAGCAGGAACGCCCGGGGCTTGATCAGTTGCGGGGCTTGCGCGAGAACAAGGGCCTGGCCCTTGAGGTATTGGCACGTACGGTCGGTATTAGCCCGTCGTACCTGACCATGATCGAAACCGGCGAGCGTCTACCTGACCTTGCCATTCGTCGTAGCCTGGCCTGGGAGCTGGGTGTCGCGGGCTGGAGGGAAGCATCATGAGCGTTCGCATCAGTCGCCAACACTGGGATGGGTTGTTGGCTGAGCTCGATCAGGCGCGTCGACAGCGCCACTTGCTGACGTACCGTGCGTTGCTGGAGCGCTTGCAATTGCCGAGCCCAGCCATGCTCACCCTGACGGCAGCGCTTGAGCATCTGGCCGCAATGGACGCCAAGGCCGAGCAGCCATTGCGCAGTTCGCTGGTGATCAGCCAGGGCGCAAGCCGCCTGCCACGTACCGGCTTTTTTGAATGTGTGGAACGGCTCGGCCGCTTCCCCGGCCCGCCGGACGGTGTTGCCGCTGCCTCATGGCATGCCTCTGAGGTCGTGCGGGTGTTTGAGTTCGCTTATGAGCACGAGGAAGCCTGAGTGCTCTGGCGATTCAAGGCGCGTCTGAGCTACTGGCTGGCGCGCAAGTTGTTTCATCGGCCCTGGTGTGTGCGTCAGCCGCGCATCTGGAGCTGGATGGAGGGGCAGTTCGCACGCATGGCCAACCTGGGGGATACCCGTGCCCAGAGCTTCTACGGGCACATTCTGGCCTTTCGCGGCCAAGGGTTGGGTGCAAGGGAGGAGGGCATGCGTTTGTTGCGCCTGGCGGCACTGAGCGGCGATGGCAAGGCGGCTTACCAAGTGGGCGTTTTCAGCCTGGCAGGTACGCTCAATAAAAACCCGGATGCGGCAGAGGCTGCCCGCTGGTGGACGATGGCGGTAAAGGCCGGGCACCCGCTGGCCGCCAACAAGCTGTCGGCGCTGTATTTGCAGGGTGGCCCGGGGTTGCAGGCAGATCCGGCACTGGCCCGGCATTACCAGTCTTAGATTTCACGCCAATAAAAAGGGCGGGCCGCATTACGCGACCCGCCCTTTTTTACAGCTGCACAGTCCTTACTTCTTGGCGACCTGACTGCTCAGCTTCAGGTAGTCCAACAGAATCCGCCCGGTTTCACTCAGGTAGGCATCATCTTCCGGTTTGGTCTTTTCAGGCTCGACCGGCAGTGCATCTTCGTCTTCTTTCTTCATTTCCTTGAGCGGTGCTTCGCCTTTGGCCTGACGGCGGGCGTTTTCCATCACCAACTGCTTGGAATCGATGTCGGCGTGCTGTGCGCGACGTTCGGCTTCGTTCAGGCTGACGGTCTTCTCGGCCATCAGTTTCTCGGCCAGGGCCAGCTTGTCGCGGATAAACATGAACTCTGCATCTTTGGCGACGCGGGCTGCATGTTCGGCCTTGAGCTGGTCAAGGTAAGGCTTGAACGGATCGACTGCCGGCTTGATGGCAGGGCGGATGGTGTCCCATGGCATGGCTTCGGGCAGTGCGCTTTCGCCGATTTCCTTGGTGTCGATAATCGACGGGAAAGCAACGTCAGGCAGTACGCCCTGATGCTGGGTGCTCTGGCCGGAAACCCGGTAGAACTTGGCCAGTGTCAGTTTCAGCTCGCCATGGTTCAGCGGCTGGATGGTTTGCACCGTCCCTTTGCCGAACGTCTGGCCGCCGATGATCAGCGCACGATGGTAGTCCTGCATGGCACCGGCAAAAATCTCCGAGGCCGAAGCCGACAGGCGGTTGACCAGCAGCGCCATCGGGCCCTTGTAGAACGCACCCGGGTTTTCGTCTTCAAGCACGTCGACTTTGCCGTCGGCGTTACGCACCAGTACCGTCGGACCCTTGTCGATAAACAGGCTGGTCAGTTCGGTGGCTTCCTGCAGCGAGCCGCCGCCGTTGTTGCGCAGGTCGATGATCACGCCATCGACTTTTTCTTTCTGCAACTCGGTCAGCAGTTTTTTGACGTCGCGGGTGGTGCTCTTGTAGTTAGGATCGCCGGCACGGAACGCCTTGAAGTCCAGGTAGAAAGCCGGGATCTCAATGACGCCGAGCTTGTAGTCCTTGCCGTTCTGTTTCAGGTTCAGGATCGACTTTTTCGCGGCCTGCTCTTCAAGCTTCACGGCTTCGCGGGTAATGGACACGATCTTGCTGGTCTGATCGTTCGGTGCGTTGCTC
>JBILYW010000321.1:0-4743 GCA_044377555.1 Pseudomonas sp. | reverse complement strand
TGATTTCCTTGCGCTGATAGCCCTGAACATCCGCTCCGGGGGTCACGGTCAGCGGCGAGGCATCGGCAAGGCCGGGCAGCAACGTGACATTGGCATACAGCAAGTCGTTGCTGTTGAGTTGCACCGGAGCATTGGGACGGTAGCTCAGCTCGCCTTTCCAGGCCGTGCCTGTGGATAACGTAGTGGCGAAGCTCAAACCATACAGACGGATGTCTTCGGGGTATTCGACGTAGTAGCTGGAGTTGCCGGCAACGATCATCGGCGCCAGCCCGCCCGCACCAGCCGCCGCGTTATAGGCCGACTGCGGCGCAGCGCCTGCGCTGAGGATCGGGTCACGGCTGTGGTAGTTCATGAAGTAGGCGCCAAACTCGGTGTCCAGCGGCTCAAACACATAGTGCATGGCCACGCCGAACTGCCCGCTGTTGCGCGCATTGCGGTTGGCGCCACGACGCACCAGCACGCCCTCGCCATTCACATCGACACCCGCACT
Source organism: Pseudomonas sp. (assembly GCA_044377555.1). Classification (GTDB taxonomy): domain Bacteria; phylum Pseudomonadota; class Gammaproteobacteria; order Pseudomonadales; family Pseudomonadaceae; genus Aquipseudomonas. The sequence goes on along the minus strand of JBILYW010000321.1, from coordinate 4,253 downwards.
GCTCAGCGCCGCAAGGTCGGCCGCATCGAGCGCCGAGCGCTTGCTCATGACCCGGTAATTGCCGCTGCAACCGTCCGCGATCACGTCCGACTGCGAGAAAAACGTCCCGCAGTTGTCCGCCTCTGACTGCTGCCAGTCGAGCTGATAGAAAGCTTCGGCCGACAGATTGTCAGTCAGGTTTTGCGAGAGATAGAACAGGTTGACCGGCACCAGGCCATCTTTGTATTCAGTGCCCGGCCGCCGATAAGCTGACACGTCGGTGGGGTTGATCGCATTGATCCCGCCGCCGATAAACACGCCCTCGCCCCAACTGACCACTTGCTTGCCCAGGCGCGCCGCGCCGGGCTGATCGGCGATCTCATAGTTGTGATACACGAAAGCATCCAGCAGTTGCGCCCCGGCTGATTGCGCACTGGCTTTGCGCCCGCTGTCGCTGACGGGTTTGAAGGGGCGGCTGTCGTCCTGCAACTCAAAGTCGTACCAGTACTTGCCGCGCACATACAGGCCGCTATCGCCGTACTTCAGCTCCAGCCCGTGCATGCCGGTGAAAATTTTTGAGAAGGTTTCGCCGCGCTTGAAATTGAGACGGCCATCGTCCGAGATTTCGGACTGCCCCTTGCCGCCATTGTTGGCGCCAATCAGGCTGCGATCGGCCTTGGCGGTCGACCAGCTTGCGCCGATGGACAGCTCGGAATCGATCTGACCTTCGACTTCGCCAATGTTGAAACTTACGCCCCAAGCGGGCCCGGAGAGCGTCGAAACGAGACTGACTGCCAGCGACAGTTGGGCTCGGCGCCAGAACCGGTTGACTGAGGACATCGATACTTCTCCGTGGGCACACTGCATTTAAGTGCGCAAGGATGAAGCAAAACCAGAATTTGACAAGAACCCAACTATCCCCGTAGCAGCTGCCGAGGAACGAAGGTTGCGTGCGATTGCGAAGCAATCGTAAAACCTGTGTACGCGGTTTAACAGGTGGACCGCAGCCTCAGGTTTACGACGGCTCCGCCGCCGGACGCTGCCTCGTTCCTGCGGCAGCTGCTACAAGACTGTAATCAGTGCATTTCGGTAAACGCCAGCTTCACACCCAGCGCCACCAGCACCGCGCCCATGGTGCGATCAAACCAATGGCCCATGCGGGCAAAGCCGGTGCGTACGCGCTGATGGCTGAACAACATGGCCACCATGCAAAACCACACACCGGTGGCGACCGCGAGATACACGCCGTAACCGGCCTGAATCGACAGCGGTGTATGCGGGTTGATCACCACGGTGAACAGCGACAGGAAAAACAGCGTCGCTTTCGGGTTCAGCCCATTGGTCACAAAGCCCGACGTGAAAGCCCCGCGCGCCGTGCGCTCACCCACCGGCAACGCGGCCGCCAGGGCTGCAGGGTCGGCCGGTTTGGCCCGCAGGGCCTTGATCCCGATGTACAGCAGGTAAGCCGCTGCCAGCCATTTAAGGGCGTTAAACAGCACAATCGACTGCGACACAATGATCCCGATACCCAACAGCGAATAGCCGACGTGGACGAAAATCGCCGTGCCCACACCAAACGCGGTAAACATCCCGGCGCGGCGACCGTGGGTCACGCTTTCGCGCACCACCACCGCAAAATCAGGCCCGGGGCTGGCCACGGCCAGCAAGTGAATCAGGGCAACGGTCAAAAATTCTGTCCAGTACATGCACGGCTCCATTACAAATTGTTTCTTCTGTTAGGCTCGCCACATTACGCCTTCATTTCACAGCACAAAAGGTACAGTTGATGACTAACACTCAGCGCGCCGTATTCCTTGATCACCCGTCACTGGATCTGGGCGACCTTGATCTCGGGCCCCTGCGCCGCTGCTTCGGCGAGTTGCAGTTGTGGTCGGACACCGCGCCCGCCAATGTGATCGAGCGTCTGCAAGGCGCCAGCGTAGCCATCAGCAACAAAATCCTGCTCAACGCCGCGACCCTTGCCGCCTGCCCGGATCTGAAGCTGATCCTGGTGGCCGCCACCGGCACCAATAACGTCGACCTTGAAGCCGCCCGCGTCCAGGGAATCACTGTTGCCAACTGCCAGGGTTACGGCACGCCATCGGTGGCGCAGCACACCCTGGGCCTGCTGCTGGCGCTGGCCACACGCCTGATCGACTACCAAAAAGCCGTGAGTGATGGCCAGTGGCAGCAAGCGAAGCAGTTCTGCCTGCTGGACTTTCCGATTGTGGAGCTGGAAGGCAAAACCCTGGGCCTGTTCGGTCATGGCGAACTGGGCAGTGCGGTGGCGAAATTGGCACAAGCTTTCGGCATGCGTGTCTTGATCGGGCAAATCCCTGGCCGCCCGGCCCGTGCCGACCGATTACCCCTGGACGAACTGCTGCCCCAGGTCGACGCGCTGACTTTTCACTGCCCGCTCAACGAACACACACGCAACTTCATCGGCGCTCGCGAGCTGGCACTGCTCAAGCCTGGGGCCTTTGTGGTCAACACTGCACGTGGCGGCATGATCGACGAACAGGCCCTGGCCGACGCCCTGCGCAGCGGCCATCTGGGCGGCGCCGCGACCGACGTGCTGAGCGTCGAGCCGCCCCGTGACGGCAACCCGCTGCTGGCGACCGACATCCCGCGCCTGATCATTACCCCGCACAGCGCCTGGGGCAGCCGCGAGGCACGTCAGCGGATCGTCGGCCAACTGGCGCAAAACGCCGAAGCCTTCTTCAACGGTACAGCGCTGCGGGTCGTCAGTTGATAGACTGCGCCCCTTTTTGAGGAGCAGATTATGGATCCGCGCAGTGAAGTACTGCTTCGTCAGCCTGAATACTTTCAAGGTTCGGTGCTGTTGGTCGGTTTGCCGGCTGACGAGTTACTCGGTGAAATGCCCAACGCCCATGGCTGGTGCTGGCATGCCGGCGACCAGGCGACTCTGGATGCCCGCTTTGAAGGCCGTGTGCAGTTTGGTGTCGAAATCCCCGAGCGGGCGTTCGACACCGCCGTGGTTTTTTTGCCCAAGTCCAAAGAGCTGAGCGACTACGTGCTCAAAGCCGTGGCCTCTCGCCTGCCCAATGCCGACGTGTTTCTGGTCGGTGAAAAAAAGGGCGGCATTGAAGGTGCGTCGAAACAGCTGACCCCGTTCGGCAAACCCCGCAAACTTGACAGCGCGCGGCATTGCCAGCTCTGGCAAGTGACCGTGGAAAACGCCCCGCCAGTGCCGGTGCTCGAAGAGCTCGCGCAACATTACGAGCTGGAGCTGGCCGAAGGCCCGCTAAAAGTCGTGAGCCTGCCGGGCGTGTTCAGCCACGGCCGCCTGGATCGTGGCAGTGCCCTGCTGCTTGAACACCTGGACAAACTGCCCAGCGGCCACGTACTGGATTTTGGCTGCGGCGCGGGCGTGCTCGGTGCTGCGATCAAGCGTCGTTACCCGCATAACACCGTCACCCTGCTCGATGTGGATGCCTTTGCCACCGCCAGCAGTCGTCTGACCCTCGCGGCCAACGGCCTGGAAGGTGAAGTGATTACCGGCGACGGCATCGACGCAGCACCCATGGGTTTGAACTCGATCCTGAGCAATCCGCCGTTCCATGTCGGCGTGCACACCGATTACCAAGCTACCGAGAACTTGCTGCAAAAAGCAGTGAAACATCTGAAATCAGGTGGCGAACTTCGGATTGTGGCCAACAGCTTCCTGCGCTATCAACCGCTGATCGAAGAGCATTTCGGGGCCTGTGCGGTCAAGGCACAAGGGCAGGGTTTTCGGATTTACAGCGCCAAACGCCGTTGAGGTCTTTGGAAAATAAGAGCTTGCGGGATCGGTTTTGCCTAGGCAGAATCCGCTCCGTCCTAGGGGAGTAGTCTCCCACGAGCGCCATGCTCGTCCGGCATACGTCAACATACTTGGTCAACAGACCATGGCGTATGCGACCCAGGTGTCCGCACAGACGGACCGGGGTTTGACAAGACCTATGACACGAACACCTTACCCGGGGCGGGAAGGCTGTACGTGTCATAGCCGTGTCGACCCGCCCCTGGAAACCACCTGATGATGCTCGATTCCTTACTTGTTCCTACCGCAATTGTTGCCTTGGCCGAAATCGGCGACAAGACGCAGCTGCTCGCCCTCATTCTCGCCGCACGCTTTCGAAAGCCTTGGCCGATTATCGCCGGTATCGTGGTCGCAACCCTGGCCAACCATGCCGCAGCCGGTGCCGTAGGCGCCTGGTTCAGCACCTTCTTCAGTGATGTGATGCTGCACTGGATCCTCGCCGCGAGCTTTG
>JBILYW010000319.1:0-4744 GCA_044377555.1 Pseudomonas sp. | reverse complement strand
CACAGCGATATGGCGTCAATGTGATGCTGGCCAGTTCGGCCGGCTGCCTGCCACTGGAGGGGCTGGAGCATGGTGCGCGATGCGCCGACTACAACCGGCGCGTGGAGCGCACCTTGGCCACTGAACCGGTGCAGGACGTCATGTTGGTGGCTCGCTGGAGCCTTTACTTGTATGGCGATGCTTCAGGCGATCATGGCCATGCCTTGCACGATGCCAATGGCCGCTACGATCGAGCGGTGGCCGAGCAACGGCTGGCCGATGGTCTGCGGGCCAGGGTCGGGCAGTTACGCAAGGCCGGGTATCGCGTCTGGCTGATGAAAGAGGCGCCCTTGCAGCCGTTCAACCCGCCTTATCGGCTCAGTCGTTTGGCCATGTTGCACCAGTCAACGGCGGCTATCGGAATGCCGGTTGAGGATCACCTGAGGCAAAAGGCGTTTACCAGCCAACTGTTTTCCAGTCTCGCGGCGGCTGATCCCTGGGTGAAGGTGCTGGATCCGACGCCGCAGCTGTGTGATGACACCGGGTTGTGTCGAGCTGAACAGGACGGTTTTTCGTTATATACCGATGATAATCACTTGTCGGAAGTTGGCGCGAAGTTGCTCCTGCCCGTGCTGACGCCCCTGTTTGAAGCCCTGTCGGCTCAAGTGCCGCCCGCCCCGAATCAGGCGAATGCGGCCCGCTGAGCAGCGATAAGCTGCCAGCGCTCGGCATAGCAGGTAGGATGTACGCCTATTTTAGGGGTGCCACCGTCAATGAAATTCAAGGATCTTCGGGATTTCGTGCAGCAGCTAGAGCAGCGCGGAGAATTGAAACGCATCCAGATTCCCGTTTCTCCAGTACTGGAGATGACCGAAATCTGCGACCGCACGCTGCGCGCCAAAGGCCCTGCGTTACTGTTCGAAAACCCGACGGGCCACACGATCCCGGTGCTCGGTAACCTGTTCGGCACACCTGAGCGTGTGGCCATGGGCATGGGCGCCGAGTCGGTCAGTGAGTTGCGCGAAATCGGCAAGTTGCTGGCGTTCCTCAAAGAGCCTGAGCCGCCTAAAGGTCTGAAAGACGCGTGGTCCAAGTTGCCGATCTTCCGCAAGATCATTGCCATGGCCCCGAAAGTCGTCAAAGACGCGGTGTGCCAGGAAGTGGTCATTGAAGGTGATGATGTCGACCTCGCCATGTTGCCGGTCCAGCACTGCTGGCCCGGCGACGTGGCGCCCCTGATTACATGGGGGCTGACCGTGACCAAAGGTCCGAACAAGGAACGTCAGAACCTTGGGATTTATCGCCAGCAGGTAATTGGCCGCAACAAGGTCATCATGCGCTGGCTGAGCCACCGTGGCGGTGCGCTGGACTACCGCGACTGGTGCGAAAAACACCCCGGCCAGCCATTCCCGGTATCCGTGGCTCTCGGGGCAGACCCTGCGACCATTCTAGGCGCCGTGACCCCCGTGCCGGACAGCTTGTCCGAGTACGCCTTTGCGGGCTTGCTGCGTGGTAATCGCACCGAACTGGTGAAGTGCCGTGGCAACGACCTTCAAGTGCCTGCCACCGCAGAAATCATCCTCGAGGGTGTGATTCACCCTGGCGAGATGGCCCCCGAAGGCCCGTACGGCGACCACACCGGTTACTACAACGAAGTCGACAGCTTCCCGGTGTTCACCGTCGAGCGCATCACCCATCGGGTCAAGCCGATCTACCACAGCACCTACACCGGCCGTCCACCTGATGAGCCGGCGATCCTGGGCGTAGCGCTCAACGAAGTGTTTGTGCCGATCCTGCAAAAGCAGTTCCCGGAAATCACCGACTTCTACCTGCCGCCCGAAGGCTGCTCGTACCGCATGGCCATTGTGACCATCAAGAAGCAGTACCCGGGGCACGCCAAGCGCGTAATGCTCGGTGTGTGGTCGTTTTTGCGCCAGTTCATGTACACCAAATTCGTTATCGTCACCGACGACGACATCAACGCCCGCGACTGGAACGACGTGATCTGGGCCATTACCACCCGCATGGACCCCAAGCGCGACACGGTGATGATCGACAACACGCCAATCGATTACCTTGATTTTGCCTCGCCGGTTTCCGGTCTTGGCTCGAAGATGGGCCTTGATGCAACCAACAAATGGCCGGGTGAGACCACTCGCGAATGGGGTCGGGTTATCGTCAAGGATGAGGCGGTCACCCGCCGGATCGATGACATCTGGAATCAATTAGGAATAGATTGATGCGTGTAACCTTGCAGCCTTCAGGTGCGGTGCTGGAAACCTTGCCTGGCGAGCGAATTCTGGATGCGGCGCAACGCCTGGGCTATGAATGCCCGCAGAGCTGCCGCAATGGTAATTGCCACGTGTGTGCGGCCTTGCTGGTTGAAGGCCAGGTGGAGCAGGCGGGTGACGTGCGCGATCACGGCGAGTTTTACACGTGCCTGGCGGCGCCGCTTGAAGACTGTGTGGTGTTGTGGGATGGCGTGCTTGCGTTGGGAGAGTTACCGGTGCGAAGCCTGGCGTGTCAGTTGATCGAATGTGTCGATATGGGCGGCGATGTATGGCGGGTGCGCTTGCGTGCGCCGGCCGGCAAGCCGCCGCGTTATCACGCCGGGCAGTATGTGATGCTGGAGCGTGAAAACGGCGACAAATCGGCGTTTTCACTCGCCAGCGCACCGCACTCGGGGCGCGACCTTGAGCTGCATGTGCTGGTACGCGAAGACAGCGCCCGGAGCCTGATCGAACAACTGCAACGCAACAGGATGGTTCGCCTTGAGCTGCCGTTCGGTGACACACACTTGTCCGAATTGCCGGACGGGCCGCTGGTATTGATCGCCGCGGGCACCGGCATGGCGCAGATGCATAGCCTGATCGAACATTGCCGCGCAAAAGGCTTCGCCCACCCGGTACATCTGTACTGGGGCGTGCGTCGTCCTGAAGACTTCTACACCCTGGAAGAATGGGCCGAATGGGAGAAAATCCCCAACCTGTTCCTGCACAAGGTAGTGAGTGACTTGTGTGGCTGGGAAGGGCGGTGCGGCATGTTGCATGAGGCCGTGTGCGAAGACATCAGCGATCTGGCCAATGTGCATGTATATGCCAGCGGCTCGCCTGCGATGATCTACGGCACACTTGATGCGCTGGTGGCTGCGGGCATGGACGCACACCAGATGCGTGCCGATGTGTTTGCCTATTGCCCGAGGCCTTGAGTCAGGGCTAGAAACGCAGCCCTGTTGTGATCATTGCCGCATTGAAGCCGAGCAACACCAGCTCGGCAGCCACCGGGCCGTAATGAGCGCCCACCGAAGGAATAATCACTGGCGCCACGCCGAAGCGATTAAGCGGGATCTTGTCCTGATATTCGCCGTGATAGCCTTCGAGCAAACCCGCAGTCAGCTTCAAATACACGGGGTACGTATCGCTATCAAAGCGTTTGCCCGCGTAGGCGTAGTACGAGCGCTGTCTGAACGAGTTGCGAAAGGTCGCGCCTCCGGCAAGCCAGCCTGAGCCATCGTTGTACTCAAGACCGATCAAATCCTGATTGTTGTTGTGTTCCGAATCCGGGGAGAAGTGCCGGGTATAGACGCTGGTTTGCAGGTACCAGAAGCCATCGTCTTTTTGTTGCGTGTCATCTTGTGCCAATGCTGAACTGGCATACGCCAATATCAACAGGTAGCAGATCCCAATGTTTTTCATTTCACGACCTCAGTGGGTATGCGCCTGTGGCGGGCAACTATAGAGGGAATATTTGAAGATTCCCTGAACGAAACGAACATTTTTTGGAAGTTGCCGAGCCATACGTCTTGCTGAAGGGGGCATTTGATTTTTAGTGCTATAAGATTCAGGCCGATATTTTTGTTTGCCACGTGTAATGCCTGTAGGACCCAATGCCTTCTGCGATGACTACCCGTGAATCTGCCGGCCTGAATCTGGCCTACCCTCCGCGACTCGATCTCGGGGCCGCGTTGACTCCCGAACAACTCCAGCAATCTTTGCAAACCACCATGGCGCGCCATCAAGGCGGGCCAGTATGGCTCTTTGCCTATGGCTCACTGATCTGGCGCCCCGAGTGCTCGGCGGTCGAGCGCGTGCGTGGCCGGGTGCATGGCTATCACCGCGGGTTGTATCTGTGGTCCCACGAGCATCGCGGCACGCCGCAGTGGCCGGGGTTGGTGTTTGGTCTGGACCGGGGCGGCTCGTGCAGCGGTTTTGCCTATCGCCTGCCCGAGGACAACCTTGATGCGTCGCTCTACGCCTTGTGGCTGCGCGAAATGCCGGTGCCCTCGTACCGACCGCACTGGCTGACCTGCCGGCTGGAAGATGGCAGTCAGGTGCAGGCCTTGGGGTTTGTACTGGAACGCCATTTGCCCAGCTATGCGGGCAACCTGCCAGATGGCGTGTTGAGCCAGGTACTGGCCAATGCCAGCGGTCGCTACGGTACCACTCGCGATTATGTCGAGCAGACCGTCAGCGCCCTGCGCACACACGCCATGCCCGATCGAAACCTGGAGGCGCGGCTCAAGCGTTGCGGTTCGTTCAAGCCCTAGCGTTAGATGCTGCTGTCCGTTTAATCGGATCCGTCCCACGACTGGATCGGAGCCTTTGACCTGAAAAATCCATAAACACACAAATAGTATTTCCCCTCTGCATCCATGTGGGCGCGGTTTGGTGCAACTCCGGGGGAAGGCGATGAAGTGGTCAGTGTGGTTTGTCGTGATGTGTCTGGCGCTTGAAGCGCGAGCAAAGGACCTGCCGCTCAGGCCGGT
>JBILYW010000320.1:0-4744 GCA_044377555.1 Pseudomonas sp. | reverse complement strand
CATCCAGGGATGCGTGGAACGGCGGGTTGCACATGGTCAGGTCGAAGCGCTCGCTGCTTTCCAGCAGGTCCAGCAGGATCTTCTGCGGGTTGGGTTGCAGGCGCAGGCTGATGGCTTTGTTCAGACCGTTGGACTGCACAATCGCCTTGGCCGCTTTTACTGCCGTCGGGTCGACTTCGGTGCCCAGGAACTGCCAGCGGTATTCGCTATGACCGATCAGCGGGTAGACGCAGTTGGCGCCCATGCCGATGTCCAGTACGCGAACGTTTTGGCCGCGGGGGATTTCTCCGTCGTTGATGCTGGCCAGCAGGTCGGCCAGGAAGTGCACGTAGTCGGCGCGCCCCGGTACCGGCGGGCACAGGTAGTCAGCGGGGATATCCCAGTGGGCAATCCCGTAGAACGCCTTGAGCAGGGCGCGGTTGAATACGCGTACGGCGCTCGGGTTGGCGAAGTCGATGCTCTCTTTGCCGTACGGGTTGATGATCACAAACTCCGCGAGCTCAGGGCAGACCGAAATCAGCTGCGGGAAGTCGTAGCGGCCCTGGTGACGGTTGCGCGGGTGCAGGCTGGGCTTGACGCGCGGCTCGACCGGCTTGGCTTCGCCTGCTGGCTTGGGCTTGTGGCGTGTGGCTTTGGAAGTACGTGGGGTAGTCATGTTCAATTCATTCCACAAAAGCAATCGCGGGCAAGGCCGCTCCTGCAGAGTTAAACCCTGCGGGAGCGGCCTTGCCCGCGATCAGGTGCGCAGCGTTATTACAGGCTGGAAATCCGCGCGTGCTGGTCTGCCAGTTTGCTCAAGGCCTGTTCGGCCTCGGCCAACTTGGCACGTTCTTTCTCGATGACTTCGGCCGGGGCCTTGTCAACGAATGCGGCGTTCGACAACTTGCCGCCAACGCGTGCTACTTCGCCGTGCAAGCGCTGGATTTCCTTGTCCAGGCGCGCCAACTCTGCATCTTTGTCGATCAGGCCGGCCATTGGCACCAGCACTTCCATCTCGCCTACCAGAGCGGTAGCAGACAGAGGGGCTTCGGCGCCGTCTTGCAGCACGGTGATCGATTCGAGTTTAGCCAGCTTTTTGAGCAAGGCATCGTTCTCGGTCAGACGGCGCTGGTCTTCGCTGCTGACGTTTTTCAGGTACAGCTGCAATGGCTTGCCCGGACCGATGTTCATTTCGCCACGGATGTTGCGCGTGCCGAGCATCAGGCCCTTGAGCCATTCGATATCGTCTTCGGCGGCCTGGTCGATGCGTGCTTCATTGGCCACTGGCCACGGTTGCAGCATGATGGTCTTGCCTTCAACACCGGCCAGCGGCGCGATGCGCTGCCAGATTTCTTCGGTGATAAACGGCATGAACGGGTGCGCCAGGCGCAAGGCCACTTCCAGTACACGAACCAGGGTACGGCGAGTGCCGCGCTGACGTTCTACCGGAGCGTTTTCGTCCCACAGTACCGGCTTGGACAGCTCCAGGTACCAGTCGCAGTACTGGTTCCAGATGAACTCGTACAAGGCTTGTGCCGCGAGGTCGAAACGGAACTGGTCGAGGTGACGGGTCACTTCGGCTTCGGTGCGTTGCAGCTGCGAGATGATCCAGCGGTCGGCCAGCGACAGTTCGTAGGCTTCGCCGTTCTGGCCGCAGTCTTCGCCCTTGTCCAGCACGTAGCGTGCAGCGTTCCAGATCTTGTTGCAGAAGTTGCGATAGCCTTCAACGCGGCCCATGTCGAACTTGATGTCACGACCGGTGGACGCCAGCGAGCAGAAGGTGAAGCGCAGGGCGTCGGTGCCGTAGCTGGCGATGCCGTCTGCGAATTCGTCGCGGGTCTGCTTCTCGATCTTCTTCAGCAGTTTTGGCTGCATCAGGCCCGTGGTGCGTTTGGCCACCAGGTCTTCGAGTTCGATACCGTCGATGATATCCAGCGGGTCCAGGACGTTGCCCTTGGACTTGGACATCTTCTGGCCCTGACCGTCACGTACCAGCCCGTGCACATACACGGTCTTGAACGGAACTTGCGGGGTGCCGTCTTCGTTTTTCACCAGGTGCATGGTGAGCATGATCATCCGGGCAACCCAGAAGAAAATGATGTCGAAGCCGGTAACCAGCACGTCAGTGGAGTGGAAGGTTTTCAGCGCGTCGGTTTTTTCCGGCCAGCCCAGGGTGGAGAACGTCCACAGGCCCGAACTGAACCAGGTGTCGAGCACGTCGTTGTCCTGTTGCAGCGCAACGTCCGGGCCCAGGTTGTGCTTGGCGCGGACTTCGGCTTCGTCGCGGCCTACGTAAACCTTGCCCGACTCGTCATACCAGGCCGGGATCCGGTGGCCCCACCACAGCTGACGGCTGATGCACCAGTCCTGGATGTCGCGCATCCACGAGAAGTACATGTTTTCGTACTGTTTAGGCACGAACGCGATGCGGCCGTCTTCCACTGCAGCAATGGCAGGTTCTGCCAGCGGCTTGGTCGAAACGTACCACTGGTCGGTCAGCCACGGCTCGATGATGGTGCCAGAGCGGTCGCCCTTCGGTACTTTCAGTGCGTGATCGTCGACGCTGACCAGCAGGCCGGCTTCGTCAAAATCAGCCACGATCTGCTTGCGGGCTTCGAAGCGGTCCAGGCCCGCATACTTGGCCGGCAGGGTACCGTCGATGGTTTCGTTCAGTTTGCCGTCGAGGTTGAACACCTGAGCAGCAGCCAGCACCTTGGCGTTTTTGTCGAAGATGTTCAGCAGCGGCAGGTTGTGGCGCTTGCCGACTTCGTAGTCGTTGAAGTCGTGGGCCGGGGTGATTTTCACACAGCCGGTGCCGAATTCAGGGTCGCAGTAGTCGTCAGCGATGATCGGGATGCGGCGGCCAACCAGTGGCAGCTCAACGAATTTGCCGATCAGGGCCTTGTAGCGTTCGTCTTCCGGGTTTACCGCAACGGCAGCATCGCCGAGCATGGTTTCCGGACGAGTGGTGGCAACCACCAGGTAGTCCAGACCTTCAGCGGTCTTGGCACCGTCAGCCAGCGGGTAGCGCAGGTTCCACAGGAAACCTTTCTCGTCGTGGTTTTCCACTTCAAGGTCGGAAATAGCGGTGTGCAGCTTGGTGTCCCAGTTGACCAGACGCTTGCCACGGTAGATCAGGCCGTCTTCGTGCAAACGCACGAAAGCTTCTTTCACGGCTTCGGACAGGCCGTCATCCATGGTGAAGCGTTCACGGCTCCAGTCTACGGACGAGCCGAGGCGACGGATCTGACGGCTGATATTGCCGCCGGACTGGTCTTTCCACTCCCAGATCTTGTCGAGGAATTTTTCGCGGCCCAGATCGTGACGGTTCAGACCTTGTGCTTCGATCTGACGCTCAACCAGCATCTGGGTGGCGATACCCGCGTGGTCGGTGCCCGGCTGCCACAGGGTGTTGCGACCCTGCATGCGGCGGAAACGGATCAGGGCGTCCATGATCGCGTTGTTGAAGCCGTGACCCATGTGAAGGCTGCCGGTGACGTTCGGCGGCGGAATCATGATGGTGTACGGGTCGCCCGCGCCTTGCGGGGCAAAATAGTTTTCTTCTTCCCAGGTTTTATACCAGGAAGTTTCAATGGCGTGCGGCTGGTAGGTCTTATCCATGCGCGGCGGGACCCTATTGGCATTAATTCAGGAAAGCCGACAAGTATAGCGGGGTGGGAGGCGCAGGGCGAGTTGTGCGGGGGATAAGCTTTGCCGTTGTGGGAGCGGGCTTGCTCGTGATGCTGGCTACTCGGTACATCGGGCTCACCGAGGCGCTGCAATCGCGAGCAAGCCCGCTCCCACAGATGTATCAGCTCTGATGTTGAGCGAGCAAACGTTCCATGTGCGCTTCGAGGCGGCGCTTGATTTCGGTTTCGATGTGGGGGGCAAAGTCGTTGATCACGTCTTGCATGATCGCTTGCGCTGCGGTGCGCAGTTCTTTGTCCAGATGCACGAGCAATGCGTCCGGTGCTTTTTCTGCGACGGGGGCCGGGGTAATGCCGACCAGCGGTATCTGACTCGGGACGTGTTCGGCTTCTTCGTCGATCACTTCAGACAGCAGCGGAATCTGCTCGCCCTCCTGGCAGACCATCTCTGTCAGCAGTGGCGGTTGCAGGCCTTCATCGCCGAGCAGCTTGCGAATGGACTCAAGGTCATCGAGCAGGTGTGCAGCTTTTTGCGGCGAATTGGAGGTGTCCATTGTGTGCTCAGAGTCGTTGCAGCTTGTGGTCTTGCAGAGGATAGCCCTGTTCACGGTAGAAGCGGAAACTCTCCCGTGCGGCCAGTCGTACGGCGGGGTCTTCGACCACTACTTCGGCCACGCGTGCGAAGCGTTTGAAAAAATCGGGGACTTTGAGGTCCAGGTTGATCAGCAAGTCCTGATGGCTGGGCGGTGCGTCTGCCAGCCCCATCACGATTACGCCGTCGGGTTCGTCTTCGGTGTTGCTGTGGGGCACGAAACTCTCGCCCTTGAAGCGCCACAGGCGTTCATCCAGCTCCTGGCGTTGTGCTGCGTCCACGCAGTGCAGGTACACGCGATGACCAAGGCGCCAGGCCTTTTCGGTGAGTTTGCAGGCGAAATCCAGGCGCGCTGCCGGGTCTGCGCTGGGCAGGATGTAAAAGTCGACCTTGGTCAGCTCTTTATTTGGTTCTGGGGTCATTGCGGTTCCTGAATCGGGGCTGCACCGCCGTCAAGCGGCGCAGCCTTCGATTGTCAGCTTCAAGCGTTGGCGCGATCCAGCAGGTACTGGGTCAGCAGGGGTAC
>JBILYW010000318.1:0-4745 GCA_044377555.1 Pseudomonas sp. | reverse complement strand
TTGTTGTGCGCCGTGGCCCCGTCGCTGCTCTGGCTGGTGGCTGCCAGGGTGCTTCAAGGCATTGGCGCTGCGTGCATCATGCCCTCGGGGTTGGCGCTGTTGAGCCATCTGTATCCGAGTGAGCAGCGCGGGCGGGCGATTGGCTTGGCGTTGGGGCTTGGGGCAATTGCCACGGTGATCGGCCCTTTTCTTGGCGGGGGGCTGACGCAGTGGTTTGGCTGGCGGCTTATCTTCTGGATCAACCTGCCCGTGGTGCTGGTCGCACTTGCGTGCTGCTGGCGAATCGCTGAGCCGCCTGTGTGTGGCGCGCGTGTGGCGGTCAACGGACCCGCGTTGTTGCTGGTGAGTCTGGGGCTGGCGGCCTTGGGCTTGCTGCTGGATGAACTGGGCAGCCCGGCACGGGCAATGCCCCGGGTAGGGCTGGCGCTGGGGATGTTTGTGTTGTGTGCCAGCCTGTTTGTATGGGGTGAAAAGCGCGCTGCCGCGCCTTTGATCGACACCAGCCTGTTGCGCAATCCGCCGTACTGGATGCTGACCCTGGCCGGTGCCGTGGTGAATACCGCTACGGTGGTGCATCTGCTTGTGGTGCCACTGTCATTGCAAGGCGTATGGAGCCTGAGCCCCTTGCAGGCGGGTATGGCCTTTCTGGCGCCTGCGGCGTTGCTGGCGTGTGGCGGGCCGATTGCCGGGCGTATCCCAGGCTCTGAGGCGGTGTGGGCAATGGCGATATGCCTGGGTGTCAGCGCAATGCTGCTGGCGGGTGCGGCCCTTGCCTATGGCTGGCTGCTTTATCTGCTGTTGGTGACCTTGTGCGGCGCCTCGTTGGGGATTGCCAATGCCCTGACCTTGATTGCAACGCAGGCAGTTGTCGATGAACAGGTCGCGGGGGTGGCCAGCGGGCTGACCAAAACCATCATCACCCTGGCAGCTGGCTTTGGCGTGATACTCGCGGGGCACAGCAATGGGCCGCTATTGAATGTCCAAGGTGTATTTATCAGCCTCGCAGGCTGCTGCCTTGTGGCCTGTTTCGCGCTGCTGATGGGGCAGCGTTTTTGGGCGGGAAAACAGACTGTGGATAAGTTGACTGGCCGGTAGCTCAGTGGGTAGAGCGCGCCCTTGATAAGGGTGAGGTGGGAGGTTCGAGCCCTTCCCGGCCAACCATTTAAAGCCGTTTTTCGCTCAAGGTTGCGGTTGCCACGGGCAATAGCAGCCCACGGCCATGGTGTGGGTGGCCTTGACCGGGCGGCCCTCGCTCAAGGCTTGCAGGATCGGCTCGATAAAGCTGTTGCTGGCGTTGCAGGTGGCGCCTTCGCTGTAGGGGCCGAAGTAGGCCAGCTGGCCGCTGCGGTCCCAGATGGCCACGGCCGGGCTGGCGCTCAGGTGCTCGGCGCCGGGCAGGCTGGCCAAGGGCTGGAGGGCGCCCAGGGTGGCGGGCAACCGGCCCTGGGTGCCGGGTTTTTGCACGGAGTAGAATTCGACGCCCAGAGGCACGTAGTGCGCCAGCAGTTCGCTCAGATGCTGTTGGTTGCCGACGTTGCACGGGCAGGCCGGGTCCCAGAAGTGCACCACACGGATCGGTCCCGGGCCGGACAATTCGGCGGGCAGGCTCAGCACATCCCCGGCAAACAGCGCGGTCTGATCGCTGAAGGCACGGATGTAGCGGCCCTGAAACCAGTCGTAAGCGACCCACAAACCCACTGCGCAGATCAGCGTCAGCAGGCAGGCCAGCAGAGTCTTGAAGGTGGGCACCGGCATGCAAATAGCTCCTGGAGGGCCGCGTAGCTTGCCATGCTTGACCTGACAGATGAATATCGACGGTCTATAAAGCTTGTTTCGTCATTCCCCCGCTCTGTTTGGAAACCCTTATGCCAGCCCCGTTTACTCCCGATTCCTTGCGCGCCAGCTTGCAGCCTTTGGTCGCGGGTCAGCCGTTATCGAGTGAGGGCCTGGCGTATCAGCACTTTTACGGGCTGGACTTCCCTCACCGCCCGGTGGCGGTCAAGCGCCAGCTGGGTCGCTTTAACGCGGGCAGCTACGAGCTGGTCAGCCAGGTGTGGTGGCCGGAGTCGGCGCCGGTGGCGACGCTGTTTGTGATCCACGGTTTTTACGATCACATGGGGCTGTATCGGCATGTCATCGAGTGGGGCCTGAACCGGGGCTTCGTGGTGATTGCCTGTGACCTGCCGGGGCATGGTCTGTCCAGTGGCGAGCGGGCCAGCATCGACGATTTCGCGCAGTACCAGGCGGCGTTGCAGGGGTTGTTTATCGAGGCGCAATCGCTGCAACTGCCGCAGCCCTGGCATCTGTGCGGGCAGAGCACGGGGGGGGCGATTGTGCTGGATCATCTGCTGCACTACGGGGAGCAAAGCCCGGCTCAGGGCCAGGCGATCCTGCTTTCGCCGCTGGTTCGGCCCATGGGCTGGAGCTGGTCAAAACTCAGCTATTACCTGCTGCGCCCTTTCGTCAAAGGCATTGCCCGCCGTTTCAGCGAAAACTCCAACGACCCGGATTTCTTGCCGTTTTTGCAGGCAGACCCGCTGCAACCGGTACGTCTGCCAACGGCCTGGGTGGGCGCTCTGGCACGCTGGATTCCGCGCATTGAAGGGGCGCCACCGTGTGCGCGTCAACCGTTGGTGATCCAGGGGCAGGCCGACAAGACGGTGGATTGGTCGCATAACCTTGAGGTATTGAAGGCCAAGTTCAAACAGCCTCGGGTGCTGTTGTTGCCCGAAGCGCGGCACCATCTGGCGAATGAAACGGCTGAGATTCGCGAAAGGTATTTTGCGTTTCTGGATAAGAACTTCTGATCTGCGATAAAGACCCCACAGGACATTTGAAACATCAGGCCTATTGAGTCAGGTCGGAAGTACTTTGCCCCACGGCTAACCCGGCGCGGATCGCGGCCAGCGCAGCCTGGTAATAAGTTTTGCCGTCAGACGATTCAGCAAAGGTGACGAATTCTTCCAGCTCCGGGTCAGACAGGTCGCGATAGACGTAGAGCAAGGTGTTATCCAGCTCACCTGCGATCTGATCCATCAAGCGCTGGCGCTGGCCATTGAGCATGCCTTGAGCCTGCCCGCCGCCCAGCAGCCCCGGGATCATGGAACTCAAACTGTCAGCGGCCACCCCGGCAATCGCCAGGCTGACTTCCGCCCCGGCCTCACGGGCGGGCAGCGCGCGGGACAAATGATTGATCAGCAACTGGCGGGTGGCGCTGGCTTCCATGCGCGGCAAGCCTTGCGCGTGCTTGGTCAATTGATCGCGGCGGGTGGCCAGCAGTTCGGCAGCCACAATCTTGCTGCCCAATGGCGACTGAAAAAAGGTCAGTGCGGGGTTCGGGTCAGGCAGATGTTTGCGCATCTGCTCTTTGGCGCGCTTGTCCATCGCCTCGGGTGCAAAACGCTGGTTGCTGTTGTTGACCAGCGCCTGGTAAACCGCCGGCGGCAAATTGTTGCGATAGCGTTCCTGGGCGGCACTGAGAGCGTCATTGAAATGCGCGCGTTGTTGCGGCCAGCCCGCGACCGTAAACAGGTCATCAAGGTTGTCTGCCCATGCGGGTAACGTACAAAACATAACGATCAGTAAAAACAAGCGGCGCATGAGGGACTCCTGTCTGCAGGGCGCTATTGTCCGGGTGGGTGTAGGACTTGTCGAGAATTCGTCTCTCTGTATTCGGCTTAAAGTGCGCAGATGATTTTTTTCGAGGTTGCCAGCCAGACGGAGCTGTCAGATTTTGAGGCGGCTCGATACTATGCGCGCCATGCAAATACCCTCTGATCATCCGCTGTTGCTACGCATCGTCGACGACCTGTACGCGCAGGGATGGTCACAGCAAAATATTTTTCTGCCCGAGGCTTTGACCCTCGAACTGGCGGCTGAGTGCCATAAACGTTCTGCCGAGGGTGAGCTGACCCCGGCAGCGGTAGGGCGCGGCCTGACGCAGGAGGTTCGCGAAGGTATCCGCGGGGACCATATCCAGTGGCTGGAACCGGGAGAGGCTCTGGCCTGCGACAGTTATCTGGGGTTAATGGAAAGCCTGCGAATCGCCATGAATCGCAGGCTTTTTTTGGGCCTGGAGGACTTTGAAAGTCACTTTGCGCTGTACCCGCCCGGTGCGTTCTACCTCAAGCATCTGGACCGTTTCCGCGACGATGACCGGCGCATGGTGTCGGCCGTGGTGTACCTCAATCAAAGCTGGCTGCCCGAGCATGGTGGGCATTTGCGCATGTACCTCGACGGTAATGTCGACTATGACGTACTGCCGACCGGCGGTTGCCTGGTGGTATTTCTCTCCGGGGAGATCCCGCACGAAGTGATGCCGGCGACCCGCGACCGTCTGTCGTTGACAGGCTGGTTCCGCCGCCGCGCTACCGAGGTGTTCTTATGACTCAAAAACTGTTGATCAGCCGCTGCCTGTTGGGCCACCGGGTGCGCTACGACGGCGGCGCCAGCGGCCCGTACGCGCAACTGGCGCAATGGCAGGCCGAAGGGCGGGTCATTGCGCTGTGCCCGGAAGTGGCGGGCGGTTTGCCCACGCCCCGTGCTCCGGCGGAAATACCCGGCGGCCAGGGGGTTCAAGTGCTCGACGGCACGGCGCCGGTAATGACCGTCGAAGGCGAAGACGTGACTGCAGCGTTTGTGTCCGGGGCCCGTCAGGCATTGGCGCTGGTGCAGCAGCACGGTATCGGCATTGCTATCCTCAAGGCCAACAGCCCGTCTTGCGGCAATGTACTGACCTATGACGG
>JBILYW010000317.1:0-4764 GCA_044377555.1 Pseudomonas sp. | reverse complement strand
AAGGGGAGCACATGCTCCCCCGAGGTTTAAAGCGTTTACATCAAAGGCGGTATCAGGCTTCGATTTCGATCAGAATTTCGCCCGGGTTAACGCGGTCGCCTTTGATCACGTGGATGGTGACAATTTTTCCTGCAATGGCGGCCTGTACTTCGGTCTCCATTTTCATCGCTTCGGTAATCAGTACCGACTGGCCAGCCTTGACGACGTCGCCTACAGCAACCAGTACATCAACGATGTTGCCCGGCATGGCAGTGCTGACATGGCCCGGTTCGCTGGCTTGCTTGCGCTTGCCGATGGCACTGCCGACGAATTCGTTGAGCGGCTCGAACACCACTTCTTCCGGCATGCCGTCGATGGACAGGTAGAAGTGACGCTTGCCTTCAGCCTTGACGCCGACACCGGTGATATCAACGCGGTAGCTTTCGCCGTGTACGTCGATAACGAACTCGGTCGGTACGCCTTCGCCGCCCGCCTTGCTCACGCCGCCCGCTTCAGGGATTGGCAGCAATGCTTCTGGTGACAGGGTCCCCGCCGCACGCTCTTCGAGGAATTTACGGCCGATATCCGGGAACATGGCGTAGGTCAGCACGTCTTCTTCGGACTTGGCCAACGCGCCAATTTCGCCACGCAACTTGACCATTTCTGGCTTGAGCAGATCAGCCGGGCGTACGTCGATCAGTTCTTCGTTACCGATGGCCTGACGACGCAGTTGCTCGTTGACCACGCCCGGAGCCTTGCCGTAGCCGCCTTGCAGGTAGAGCTTCACTTCGTTGGTGATGGTCTTGTAGCGCTCGCCAGCCAGTACGTTGAAGAACGCCTGGGTGCCGACAATTTGCGAGGTCGGTGTCACCAGCGGCGGGAAGCCCAGGTCTTCACGCACACGCGGGATTTCGGCCAGCACTTCGCTCATGCGGTTCAGGGCGCCCTGCTCTTTGAGCTGGTTGGCGAGGTTGGAGATCATCCCGCCCGGTACCTGATTGACTTGAACTCGGGTGTCGACAGCGGTGAATTCGCTTTCAAACTGGTGGTACTTCTTACGCACTGCGTAGAAGTACATACCGATTTCCTGCAACAGCGACAGGTCCAGGCCGGTGTCGTATTCGCTGCCTTTAAGGGCGGCAACCATCGACTCGGTGCCCGGGTGGCTGGTGCCCCACGCGAAGCTGGAGATCGCGGTGTCGATATGCTCGGCGCCGTTCTCGATAGCCTTCAACTGACACATGGCAGCCAGGCCGGCAGTGTCGTGGGAGTGGATGAAGATCGGCAGGGTTATTTCTGCTTTCAGCGCCTTGACCAGTTCGCCGGTGGCGTAAGGGGTCAGCAGGCCAGCCATGTCCTTGATCGCCACCGAGTCGCAACCCATGGCTTCCATTTGCTTGGCCTGGGCCACAAACGCCTCGGTGGTGTGCACCGGGCTCGTGGTGTAGGCGATGGTGCCCTGAGCGTGCTTGCCGGCAGCCTTGACCGCTTCGATAGCAACGCGCAGGTTACGCACGTCGTTCATGGCGTCGAAAATTCGGAATACGTCGATACCATTCACGGCTGCTTTGGCGACGAAGGCTTTAACCACGTCATCGCTGTAGTGGCGATAGCCCAGCAGGTTCTGGCCGCGCAGCAGCATTTGCAGACGCGTGTTGGGCAAGGCTGCACGCAGTTGGCGCAGACGCTCCCACGGGTCTTCCTTAAGGAAGCGTACACAGGCATCAAACGTTGCGCCGCCCCAGACTTCCAGCGACCAGTAGCCGACTTTGTCGAGCTTGTCGCAGATCGGCAGCATGTCTTCAGTGCGCATGCGGGTAGCCAGCAGCGACTGGTGAGCGTCACGCAGGATGGTGTCGGTTACAAAGATCTTCTTGGACATGAAAATATTCCTCACAGGCCTGCGTGGGCGGCGATGGCGGCAGCGATGGCCAGGGCCAGCTCTTCGGGTTTGCGCTTGATCGAGTAGTTGGTCAGTTCCGGATGGCTTTCTACGAAGCTGGTATTGAACTGGCCACTACGGAATTCCGGGTTACGCAGGATTTCCTGGTAATACGCGGCGGTGGTTTTGACCCCTTGCAGACGCATGTCGTCCAGGGCGCGCAAACCACGGTCCATCGCTTCTTCCCAGGTCAGTGCCCATACCACCAGTTTCAGACACATGGAGTCGTAATACGGAGGGATGGTGTAGCCGGTATAGATCGCCGTGTCTGTACGCACACCTGGACCGCCGGGCGCGTAGTAACGGGTGATCTTGCCAAAGCTGGGCAGGAAGTTGTTTTTCGGGTCTTCAGCGTTGATCCGGAACTGCAGGGCAAAGCCGCGGTGCTGAATGTCTTCTTGCTTGATCGACAACGGCAGGCCGGAGGCGATGCGGATTTGTTCACGAACAATATCGATGCCGGTGATTTCTTCGGTGATGGTGTGTTCCACCTGCACCCGGGTGTTCATCTCCATGAAGTACACCTCGCCTTCGGCGAGCAGGAACTCCACGGTACCGGCGTTCTCGTAACCCACCGCCTTGGCTGCGCGCACTGACAGATCGCCGATATAGGCGCGCTGTTCCGGGGTCAGCTGAGGGCTTGGGGCGATTTCGATAAGCTTCTGGTTGCGACGCTGGATCGAGCAGTCGCGCTCAAACAGGTGCACCACGTTGCCAAAGCTGTCACCGAGGATCTGCGCTTCGATGTGCTTGGGGTTAACGATGCATTTTTCGAGGAACACTTCTGCCGAGCCAAAGGCTTTGGTGGCTTCAGAGATCACTCGAGGAAAGGCTTGTTCCAGTTCTTCACGGCTGTTGCAGCGACGAATCCCGCGACCGCCACCACCCGAGGTGGCTTTGAGCATGACCGGATAGCCGATGCGCTCGCCTTCGAGCAATGCTTCGTGGATGTCGGCAACGTTGCCTTCAGTGCCGGGCGTCACCGGGACACCGGCCTTGATCATGCTGCGGCGCGCTTCGGTCTTGTCGCCCATGCGGCGAATGACTTCAGCGGACGGGCCGATGAACTTGATCCCGCGCTCGGCGCAGATATCAGCCAGCTCGGCGTTTTCTGACAGAAAACCGTAACCGGGATGCAGGGCATCACAACCGGTTTCGACAGCCAGGTTCACCAGCTTGCGCGGATTCAAATAACCGGCCAGCGGGTCTTCGCCAATGCTGTGTGCTTCGTCAGCGCGTTTGACGTGCAAGGCATGCCGGTCAGCTTCGGAGTAGACCGCTACAGAGCGAATCCCCATCTCGGCGCAAGCACGCACGATGCGGACGGCAATTTCTCCGCGGTTGGCGATCAGGATCTTTTTTATCACTTGGATTTTCCCTAAAGCCCATGAACAAACGACCTGCTAGACCAGGTCGGCACGTGTCCAAATGTGTCTGAACCGTTGTGTCGTCACACTAGACCCACGCAGCAATAAACAAAAATCAATCTTTCTTGGGTCTACCATAAGTAAAGACTTATAGTTGAGCCACTGACAAACTCGGATAATTAATAAAAAATGCGTAAGTCATTGATGCGTATAACTTTTCGTCAACTTCAAGTATTCAACGAAGTCTGTGATTTACGCTCTTACAGCCGGGCCGCAGAGGAAATGTCGCTGACGCAACCCGCCGTAAGTCTACAAATTCGCCAGCTTGAAGAGCTGATTGGCCAGCCTTTGTTCGATTACGTGGGCAAAAAACTGTACATGACCGAAGCGGCTGAAGCGCTTCAGTTGGCCAGCCGAGATATTTTCGGGCGCCTGGAAAACCTCGACATGCAACTTTCGGACATGCTCGGGTCGTTGCAGGGCCAACTGAAACTGGCGGTTGAATCGAGTGCGAAGTATTTCGTCCCGCATCTGTTTGCCGCGTTCAAGCGCCAGCACCCGGAAGTCAATTTACAGCTGACGGTGGTCAATCGGGCACAAGCCATTCGCAGGCTTTCAGACAACCGTGACGATCTGGTGATCATGTCGATGGTGCCGCAGGACATGGGCCTGGAATTTCTGCCGTTCCTGAATAATCCGATCGTTGCCGTCGTGCCGGCGGACCATCCGCTGTGCGACCGGGGCCCGCTGCATTTGCAGGATCTGGAGCCCTACACCTTGCTGATGCGCGAGCAGGGGTCAGGCACGCGCATGGCGTGTGAGGAGTACTTCAAGGAGAAGCGTGTGCACTTCAGTCAAACGCTGGAGGTGGCGTCCAACGAGTCCCAGCGTGAATGTGCAGTGGCCGGGTTGGGCGTAGCGCTGTTGACACGCCACGCCGTCAGCCTGGAGCTGGCGACCGGCCTGCTGCGCGAGCTGCCGGTCGAAGAGTTGCCGCTGTATCGCAGCTGGTGCGTGGTACAGGCCAAAGCCAAGCGCCTGTCACCGGTAGCGCATGCATTTCTGGGGTTTATTCGCAGCGAACGCCTGCAAATCAGCGCGCTGGTTGAGCGCTTCGACGGCCACTTGCCGGGGCTGCCTGCCAATAATTGATTGCGTTGAGGTCGGGGTAGTCCGCGGTCTCGAGGGTCAGCTGGCGCTGATTGTCATGGTCTTCAATCGCGCGGCGAAAGACCATGCGGCGCTGATCTTCTTGCTGACGGCGGGTTTTGACGGCGCTGTTGCGTTCTTCGTAAGGCTGAGCCATTTCGAGTCTCCCAAGGCGTGTACGGGAGTTTCAAGATGGACTTTGTTTGTGACGACTTGGCGAAAGCTCGATGACAGCGCGATGAAACTGTGGGAGCGGGCTTGCTCGCGATGGTATCAACGCGGTGTATCTGGAGGACCGCGGTGCCTGGATCGCGAGCAAGCCTGCTC
>JBILYW010000018.1:0-13955 GCA_044377555.1 Pseudomonas sp. | reverse complement strand
GCTCTCTGCCTGCTTGATCAGCGACGTTCGATTGGCACGAACTTGCGCTGTTCTACGCCGATGTACTCGGCGCTCGGACGGATGATGCGGTTATTGGCGCGCTGCTCGAACACGTGCGCAGCCCAGCCGGTCAGGCGTGAACACACAAAGATCGGGGTGAACAGCTTGGTCGGAATGCCCATGAAGTGGTACGCCGAGGCATGGTAGAAATCGGCATTGGGGAACAGCTTCTTTTGCTCCCACATGGTCTTGTCGATCGCCTCGGAAACCGGGAACAACACGGTGTCGCCCACTTCGTCTGCCAGCTTTTTCGACCAGCCCTTGATCACCTCGTTACGCGGGTCGCTGTCTTTATAGATCGCGTGGCCAAAGCCCATGATCTTGTCTTTACGCGCCAGCATGCCGAGCGTGCCCTGCACCGCCTCTTCTGCCGAACCGAAGCGTTCGATCATTTCCATCGCCGCTTCGTTGGCACCACCGTGCAGCGGGCCACGCAGGGAACCGATGGCGGCGGTAATGCAGGAATACAGGTCGGACAGGGTCGATGCACACACCCGTGCGGTAAAGGTCGAAGCGTTGAATTCGTGCTCTGCGTAGAGGATCAGCGACACGTTCATGACTTTAACGTGCAACTCGCTCGGTTTCTTGTCATGCAGCAAGTGCAGGAAGTGGCCACCGATGGACTCTTCGTCGGTCACGCAGTTGATGCGCTTGCCGTCGTGGCTGAAGCGATACCAGTAGCACATGATCGCCGGGAAGGCGGCCAGCAGGCGGTCGGTTTTGTCCTGCTGCTCGGAAAAGTCTTTCTCCGGCTCGATATTGCCCAGGAAAGAGCAACCGGTGCGCATCACGTCCATCGGGTGGGCATCGGCAGGGATGCGTTCCAGCACTTCTTTCAGCGCCTGGGGCAAGTCACGCAGCTTTTGCAGCTTTGCCGTATAGGCTGCCAGTTCGGTTTTTGTGGGCAGTTCGCCGTAAAGCAGCAGGTAAGCCACTTCTTCGAAGCGAGCTTCGGCTGCCAGTTCGCGTACGTCATAACCACGATAAGTGAGGCCCGCACCTTCCTGACCTACGGTGGACAGGGCTGTCTGCCCGGCTACCTGGCCGCGTAATCCGGCACCACTCAATACTTTTGCTTCGGCCATTGCGCTCTCCAATCTTGAATTTGTTAGGGATTCGGCAACTACAAGGTTCAATACATTCATCTGTGGGAGCGAGCCTGCTCGCGATTCAGGCAACACGGTTTGCCTGAAGCACGGCACTGATCCCATCGCGAGCAGGCTCGCTCCCACAGGATCAGTGTCCGGTTATTTCTTTGCCGCAAACACTGCGTCGAGCTTTTGCTCAAACGAGTGGTAGTTAATGGCGTCGTACAGTTCCATGCGGGTTTGCATGGTGTCGATCACGTTTTGCTGGGTGCCATCACGGCGGATCGCGCCATAGACGTTTTCGGCAGCCTTGTTCATCGCACGGAATGCCGACAACGGGTACAGCACCAGCGATACATCGGCGCCCGCCAGTTGCTCGGTGGTGTACAACGGGGTCGCGCCGAACTCGGTGATGTTGGCCAGAATCGGCGCCTTCACCCGGTTGGCGAACAGTTTGTACATCTCAAGCTCGGTGATCGCCTCAGGGAACACCATGTCGGCGCCCGCTTCAACACAGGCCGCTGCACGTTCCAGGGCGGATTCAAGACCTTCAACGGCCAGCGCATCAGTGCGCGCCATGATCACGAAGCTGTCATCGGTACGGGCATCGACCGCAGCTTTAATACGGTCGACCATCTCTTGCAGCGAGACGATTTCCTTGTTCGGACGATGGCCGCAACGCTTGGCGCCAACCTGGTCTTCAATGTGGATCGCTGCAGCGCCAAACTTGATCATCGACTTGACGGTGCGCGACACGTTGAAAAACGAGGAGCCGAAACCGGTATCCACGTCCACCAGCAGCGGCAGGTCGCACACGTCGGTGATGCGGCGCACGTCTGTCAGCACATCATCCAGACCGGTAATGCCCAGGTCCGGCACACCCAAAGAGCCCGCAGCGACGCCGCCACCCGACAGGTAGATCGCCTTGAAGCCGGCACGCTTGGCCAGCAACGCGTGGTTGGCGTTGATAGCGCCCACCACTTGCAAAGGATGTTCGCTGGCGACTGCATCACGGAAACGCTGGCCTGGACTGTTCTTATTGCTCATGACTCACCTCGTGGAGTGGCTGTCTGCTGGGCGTCTTCGTAGTGACGCGCAATATTGCGTTTAGAAGCGCCGATATGTCGGCGCATCAACAACTCGGCCAGTTCGCCGTCGCGATCGGCAATGGCATCGAGAATGCGGTGGTGCTCGGCAAACGCCTGGTGAGGACGGTTGGGCGTGGCGGAGAACTGGATGCGGTACATGCGCACCAGTTGATACAACTCGCCGCAGAGCATCTGGGTC
Source organism: Pseudomonas sp. (assembly GCA_044377555.1). Taxonomy (GTDB): domain Bacteria; phylum Pseudomonadota; class Gammaproteobacteria; order Pseudomonadales; family Pseudomonadaceae; genus Aquipseudomonas. The sequence continues at coordinate 11,520 of JBILYW010000018.1, read as the reverse complement.
AGCGTGCGATTGCCGCTGCCTTGAATAATCTTGTAATGAAAATCGAAGTCGCCTTCTTGCTGGTAGTAGCCAACACCGGCCTGGAACGCTTCATCGCGCTCATGGGTTTCGAGCACGCGGCGCAACTCGGCGATGTCTTCATCACTCATCCGTTCTGCGGCCAGACGGCAGGCCATGCCTTCAAGGGACTCGCGAATTTCGTAGAGTTCGATCAACTCGGCGTGGCTCAACGACACGACCCGCGCGCCGACATGAGGGATACGCACCAGCAGGCGCTGGCCTTCAAGGCGGTGGATGGCTTCGCGCAGCGGCCCTCGGCTGATGCCGTAGGTGCGAGCCAGTTCGGGCTCGGAAATCTTGCTGCCCGGGGCGATCTCGCCTTTGACAATAGCCGCCTGAATACGCCTGAAGACGTTCTCTGACAGGGTTTCCGAGTCGTCTTGGGCAATCGTGACTGGCTCTAGCGCTTGCAGCATATTGTCGACACCTTGCAAATCAATAGCGCCAAAATTAGCCATTTATGTACAAACAGTCAAAGACTAAATTGATATTGTCGACAATCTACTCATTCGACCTTGGTTTAATCGACAGCACATGCATCCCTTGAGAACCGCCTCGGCGCTGGCGCCACAAAACCTTCATGCTAGAATGCCGGCCGCATCCGCCCTGCCCCATCCAAAGGGCAGCCGCACGAGGACACTTGCGCTCCTGCCAGTCGCCTTGAACTGAAGCTTGCAAGAGACGTGCACCGATTTATGAAATTTTTTCCCCTCTACACCCTTCTTTGCCTGCTGTGCGTACCGGGCTTGAGCCTGGGTACCGAAAAAACCGTTTACGGCCTCAACGAATACGCTGAACTGGCAGGCATTGACTTGCAGGTGGCTGCCAAACTCGATACCGGCGCCAAAACGGCCTCGCTGAGCGCCCGCGATATCAAGCGTTTCAAACGTAACGGCGAGAGCTGGGTACGTTTTTACCTGGCCATTGATGACGCCCACGCGCACCCCATCGAACGCCCTCTGGCACGGGTCAGCAAGATCAAACGCCGCTCGGGTGATTACGACCCTGAATCCGACAAGAACTACACGTCGCGCCCGGTAATTTCCCTGGAAATCTGCATGGGCAAGGCTTTACGCACTATCGAAGTGAACTTGACCGATAGAAGTGCGTTCCAATACCCACTGTTGATCGGCTCCGAAGCGCTCAAACGCTTTGATGCGCTGGTTGACCCGAGTCTTAAATATGCTGCTGGCAAACCTGCCTGCGCCGCCAACGCTCAAACCGCAGAGTAATTGAAATGCGCGCTCTTACCCTTCACCTGAAAATATTGATCACCATCCTTGTGGTGCTGGGCATTTCGATTACGGCCTATCAGATTTTCGTCCTCGGCATTCCTGTCACCGAGGACGCTACTGACGACCTCTGGAACATCGACGCCAAGGTCGAGTTTGTTGCCAGCTCCAAAGACCCGGTCAAGATCCAGATGTTCGTACCGCCGCTGAACCGGGACTACGTCAGCCTGAACGAAAGCTTCATCTCCAATAACTACGGGGTGAGCGTCAACCGGGTTGATGGCAACCGCAAGGTCACCTGGTCGGCACGCCGGGTCAGTGGCAAGCAAACCCTCTACTACCGCCTGGTGCTGACCAAGCGTTACTCGGGCGACAAGACCAAGGTCAAGGGCCCGGTATTCCGCGACAGCATCGCCGTCGAAGGCCCGGAGAAAATCGCCGCAGAAGCATTGCTCGCGCCGATTCGCCAGCACTCGGCCGACGTTGAAACCTTTATCAGCGAGACCATCAAGCGCGTCAGCAACCCCAACGATGACAACGTAAAACTGCTGCTGGCGGGCGACCCGTCGACCGCACACAAGGCGCAGGTCATCGAACTGTTGCTGTCCATCGCCCATGTGCCGATGGAAAAGGTCCACACCATCCGCCTCGTGGCCGACCAGCCGCAGACCCCTGAGTTGTGGCTGCGCAGCTTTAACGGCAACGACTGGCTGTACTTCAACCCCGAGACCGGTGAGCAGGGCCTGCCCAATGATCGCCTGCTGTGGTGGATCGGCGATGAGCCGATGATCACGGTTGATGGCGGTAAAAAACCCAACGTCACGTTCAGCCTGAACAACAGTGAAATGAACGCCATTCGCCTGGCCAAGCTGACGGACGAAAACACCGACGCCAACTTCCTTGAATACTCGCTGTACGGCTTGCCGCTACAGACCCAGCAAACCTTCATGATCATGGTGATGATCCCGATTGGCGTGCTGGTGATCCTGATCCTGCGCAACCTGATCGGCCTGCAAACCCTGGGTACCTTTACGCCGGTGCTGATCGCCCTGGCTTTCCGCGAAACCCAACTGGGCTTCGGCATCATCCTGTTTACGGTAATTACCGCACTCGGGCTGACGCTGCGTTCCTACCTTGAACACTTGAAACTGCAAATGCTGCCGCGCCTGTCGGTGGTGCTGACGTTCGTGGTGATATTGATCGCAGCCATCAGCCTGTTCAGCCACAAACTGGGCCTGGAGCGCGGACTCTCGGTGGCATTGTTCCCGATGGTGATTCTGACCATGACCATCGAGCGACTGTCGATTACCTGGGAGGAGCGAGGTGGCGGGCACGCCATGAAAGTCGCGATCGGCACACTGTTCGCAGCCACCTTGGGTTACCTGGTGATGAGCATCCCGGAGCTGGTGTACTTCGTGTTTACCTTCCCGGCAGTCCTGCTGATCATGATCGGCTTCATGCTGGCAATGGGTCGCTATCGCGGCTACCGCCTGACCGAGCTGGTGCGTTTCAAAGCGTTCTTGAAGGCTGACTCCTGATGTTTGGCTTCTGGAAGACCTGGAAGGCCCTGGAAGCCAGAGGCATCATGGGCATCAATCGGCGCAATGCGGACTACGTACTCAAGTACAACAAACGCAGCCTGTACCCGATTGTGGATGACAAGATCATCACCAAGGAACGCGCAATCAAGGCCGGCATTCACGTGCCGGAAATGTACGGCGTGATTTCCACCGAGAAAGAAATCGACAAGCTCGATGAAATCATCGGTGGCCGCAGTGACTTCGTGATCAAGCCCGCGCAAGGCGCGGGCGGTGACGGCATCCTGGTGATCGCTGACCGCTTCGAAGACCGCTTTCGCACCGTCTCGGGCAAGATCATCAGCCATGAGGAGATCGAACATCAGATCTCCAGCATCCTCACCGGCCTGTACTCCCTGGGCGGCCACCGTGACCGGGCGCTGATCGAGTACCGGGTCACGCCGGACCAGATCTTCAAAAGCATCAGCTACGAAGGTGTACCGGATATCCGCATCATCGTGCTGATGGGCTACCCGGTCATGGCCATGTTGCGCCTGCCCACCCGTCAATCGGGCGGCAAGGCCAACCTGCACCAGGGCGCTATCGGTGTCGGTGTCGACCTGGCGACCGGCCTGACCCTGCGCGGCACCTGGCTGAACAACATCATCAGCAAGCACCCGGACACCACCAACGCAGTGGACGGCGTGCAACTGCCCAACTGGAACGGCTTCATGACACTGGCCGCCGGGTGCTACGAGTTGTGCGGCCTGGGTTACATCGGTGTCGACATGGTGCTGGACCAGGACAAAGGCCCGCTGATCCTGGAACTCAACGCCCGTCCGGGCCTGAATATCCAGATTGCCAACGACTGCGGGCTGACCCTGCGTACTCACGCGGTAGAAGCCCACCTCGAAGAGCTGGCGGCCAAAGGCATCACCGAAACCCCGGAAGAGCGCGTGCGTTTTGCCCAGGAATTGTTCGGGCATATTCACCCGCCTGAATAAGCCATTTTGGGATCAATACCCAACGATCTCGTGGGAGCGGGCTTGCTCGCGATAGTATCGGCGCGGTTTGTCAGGCAAACCGGGGCGATACCATCGCGAGCAAGCCCGCTCCTGCAGGTCACGTAGATTTGCAGTCCTGCACAGGACTACAATCTGCACCCCGCTCCGATGGCTGATCTGCTTCGCATGTTGACCTGCTTCGTACACCCGCTGCCCTACCTCGCCAACCCTGCCGACTATTTTGCAGCCATTCGCCATGCGCCCGGCGCCGTGTTGCTGGACAGCGGCCGCCCCACTGCCGACCGTGGCCGTTATGACCTGATGAGTGCCTGGCCGCTCGAAGAACTGGCCGTGCGCCCGCAAGAATCAGGGCGCGATTTTCTGCAACGCTTGCGCGACAGCCTGAATCAACTCGGCAAGGCTGAACTGCCATCGCCGTACGACCTGCCGTTTGCCGGCGGCCTGATCGGCTACCTCAGTTACGACTTCGGCCGCCTGCTTGAGCAACTGCCTGCCCACTCGCTCGACGACCTGCAATTGCCCACCGCCCGACTCGGCTTGTATGCCTGGGCGCTGATCAGCGACCACCAACACGCCAGCAGCCAGCTCGTGTTCCACCCAAGCCTTGACGCCTGCGAACGCGAACGCCTGACGCAGCTCTTCAGCCAGCCTGCGCCCCTGAGCAATCAACCGTTCAGCCTCACGCAACCGATGCAGGCGGATATCAGCGCCAGCCAGTACGAGCAGGCACTTGAGCAGATCCATCGTTATATCCAGGCCGGCGACTGTTATCAGGTCAATTACACCCAGCGTTTCAGCGCCCCTTGCCAGGGCGATGCCTGGACAGCGTATTGCGCGTTACGGGCGGCCTGCCCGACACCGTTTTCAGGCTTTATGAGCTTGCCGGACGATAACGCGATATTGAGCCTGTCCCCGGAGCGCTTTGTGCGGGTCAACCAGAACCAGGTGGAAACCCGGCCGATCAAAGGCACCCGACCTCGGGGCCGGGACAGCGTCGAAGATGCGGCGAACGCCGCCGAACTGCTGGCCAGCCCCAAGGATCGCGCAGAAAACCTGATGATTGTCGACTTGCTGCGCAACGACCTGGGGCGCACCTGCCGGACCGGGTCGGTCAGCGTGCCGCAGCTGTTTGCCCTCGAAAGCTACCCCAACGTCCACCACCTGGTGAGCAGTGTTATCGGCGAATTGGCCGAAGACAAAGACGCACTGGACCTGATCGGCGACAGCTTCCCCGGTGGTTCGATTACCGGGGCCCCGAAAATCCGAGCGATGCAGATCATTGATGAACTGGAACCCACGCGCCGCAGCATCTACTGCGGATCCTTGCTGTACCTCGATGTACGCGGCGAAATGGACAGCTCCATTGCGATTCGCAGCCTGCTGATCAAGGGCGGGCGCGTCAGTTGCTGGGGCGGCGGCGGCATTGTGGCCGACTCTGACTGGCAGGACGAATACCAGGAGTCGATCACCAAAGTGAAGGTGCTGCTCGATACGCTGCAAACCCTGTAGCCCGCGCTTTTTGCTAAGATCGCGCTACTAGAGAGCGCCCAGCGCCATTCACTGTAGGAAGCCGCCTGATGAGCCATCCGTTCGACGTCGCTGAACTCGCCGCGACATACGCCAGCAAGTCCCCGCAAGACATTCTCAAGCTCGCCTTTGAACACTTTGGCGACGAACTCTGGATCTCCTTCAGCGGCGCCGAAGACGTGGTGCTGGTAGACATGGCCTGGAAACTCAACAAGAACGTCAAGGTGTTCAGCCTCGACACCGGCCGCCTGCACCCCGAGACCTATCGATTTATCGAACAAGTGCGCGAGCACTACAAGATCCAGATCGAGCTGATCTCCCCGGATCAAAGCAAGCTGGAACCGTTCGTCAAAGAAAAAGGCCTGTTCAGCTTCTACAAGGACGGTCATGGCGAATGCTGCGGCATACGCAAGATCGAGCCTCTGCGCCGCAAACTGTCGACCGTCAAGGCCTGGGCCACCGGCCAGCGCCGCGACCAGAGCCCTGGCACCCGCAGCCAGGTGGCCGCACTGGAAATCGACGGCGCGTTCTCGACGCCCGAACGCACCCTGTACAAATTCAACCCGCTGGCACAAATGACCAGTGAAGAAGTCTGGGGCTACATCCGCATGCTGGAGCTGCCTTACAACAGCCTGCACGAGCGCGGTTTTATCAGCATCGGCTGCGAGCCCTGCACCCGCCCGGTACTGCCCAACCAGCACGAGCGCGAAGGCCGCTGGTGGTGGGAAGAAGCCACGCAGAAAGAATGCGGGCTGCATGCTGGCAATCTGATCGCCAAGAACTAAAGCCCTCCCTCCCTGTGGGAGCGGGCTTGCTCGCGATAACGTCACCCGGTTTACCTGACAGGCCGCGTCGATATCATCGCGAGCAAGCCCGCCCCCACGGCTGGCCAACGTGCCACCTCCTGCTTTTCATCGCCCAACTTGCGTTTACCCCGGACTTTCGTTAAGAATTGGTAATTATTCTCAATAACGTTTAGGCAAAGTCCTATGTCATCGGGTGAACCCTCCTACCAGACAGCTATCACCGAGCTGTACTGCGAGCACCACGGCTGGCTGTTTGGCTGGTTACGCAGAAAGCTCGGTTGTGCGCACAACGCCGCCGATCTGGCGCAGGACACCTTCACCCGAATCCTCAATGCCCGCGAATCCGTGGCTACCCTGCGTGAACCCCGGGCCTTTTTGAGCACCACTGCGCGCCGGCTGATTATCGACCAGGTACGCCGCAAGCAGATTGAAAACGCCTACCTGCAAGAGCTTGCCCTCACCGCGCAAGCGCTCGAGGGCTTTCAATCGCCCGAGCAAATCCTCACCACCCTGGAAGCCCTGGAACAGATAGCCTTTATTCTCGAAGGCATGCAGGACAAGCCGCGCCAGGCTTTTGTGCTGTATTACCTGGACGGCCTGACCCAGAGCGAAATCGCCCGGCAACTGGAGCTGTCTGACCGCACGGTGCGCAAGTACCTGATCCAGGCTCTGCTGCATTGCAGCCACAGCCTGGACACCTGACCGAGCCATGTCCGAGCAGCCCCAAACGATAGATGAACAAGCCGCCGACTGGATTCTTCGCCTGCATGAGGAAGGTTTCAATGACGGGCTGCGCCTGGAATTCGAGCACTGGAAACGACAAAGCCCGCAGCACGCGGCTTCAGCCCTGCGCATGCAAGATGTCATCAGCCGCCTGCAGTCCCTGCGCGAACACTCTGCCCCGGCAAAAGCGGCGCTCAACGCAGCATTCCGCGGGCGAAAGGCTGCACCCTCGCGCAAACACCACGTGCGCGCCCTGCTGATTGCCGGTTGCCTGGCCTTGCCGCTCACGTTGCTTCTGAAAAGCCATTACCCCGAGCGGTGGCTGGCCGATATCAGCACCGGCCCCACCGACTGGCAAACCCGGCGCCTTGCCGACAACTCAAGCATCACCCTCAGCGGCACCAGCGCAGTCAATGTGCATTTCGACGGCAAGGAGCGCCGTATCGAACTGCTCCAGGGTGAAGTACTGGTCGACGTCGCCCACGACAGCACCCGCCCGTTTTTTGTGCAGACGGACCAAGGCAGCATGCGCGCACTGGGCACCCGCTTCGTGGTCAAACGCCAGGACGACACCACGGTGTTGAGCATGTTGCAGTCGCGTGTTGCCGCGCAAAGCGTAGACGAACAACAGACCCTGGAAGTGGATGCCGGCTCGCAGGCACTGATCCGCCGCGGCTCGGTCGTGCTCAGCGGCAGCGTCTCCCCGGCCAGCATTGATGAGGCCTGGCGCCGTCATCAACTGGTGGTTGAAAACCAGCCCCTGACCCGGGTGCTCGATGAGATTTCACGCCATCGACGCGGCCATCTGCAGTTTGACCGTACCGCCCTGGCCGGCTTGCGCGTCTCGGCCGTGCTCCCCCTGGACGATACCGACCGGGCACTGCAACTGATCGCCGAAACCCTGCCCCTGCAGATCAAAACCTACACCCCGTGGCTGATTGTGATCAGCCAGCTGCAACAATCTAAAAAATAATAATTCGCATTCGTTCCGCTTTTTTCGAGTCAGCCGTCAAGGTAGATACAACGACTCATAAAGGACTGCGCTCTTCATGTCGACCTCCTACAACCTGCGCCGGCGCTTTGGCCCGCGCACTTGCACGCCTCTGGCCCTGGCCATTCACCTGATTGCAGCATCGGCGACTGGCGTGTTCTGCACCTCGATCGCTCAGGCGCAATCGGCGGCCGTGCAAACCTATGACATTCCCCCAGGCCCATTGAGCAGCGCGTTGAATCGCTTTGCGCAACAGGCCGGCGTGGCAATCATCTTTCAGTCGAACAATCTTGACGGGCTGAGCACCCCCGGGCTGCACGGTGCCTACAGTGAACATGAGGGCTTCGAGATGCTCTTGCGCGGCAGCGGTTTTACTGCGGTCAAAAGCGCCAACGGCTACATGCTCGATGTTCTGCCTGCCGCGGGCGGCGCCATGGAACTGGGCGCCACACAGGTGAGCGCCAACCAGTTGGGGACCATCACCGAAGGTACTGGCTCATATACCCCGGGCTCCATCGCAACCGCCACCCGGATGGTGCTGACACCGCGTGAAACGCCGCAGTCCATTTCCGTGGTGACACGCCAGGCCATGGACGACTTCGGCCTCAACTCGATCGATGACGTGATGCGCCACACCCCCGGCATCACCGTGGCCACCTATGACAGTGACCGCACCAGCTATTACTCCCGTGGTTTTGCGATCAAAAACTTTCAGTACGACGGCATCCCGATCCTGCAAGACCCGCAATACTCGGCCGGGCACACCCTCACCGACACGGCCATTTACGACCGGGTCGAGATCCTCAAGGGCGCAACCGGATTGCTCACAGGCGCAGGCGGCCCGGGCGGCACCATCAATATGGTGCGCAAAAAACCCACTCATGAATTCAAGGCTCATATCGATGTGGGTGCAGGTTCATGGGACAACTATCGCTCCGAAATTGATGTCAGCGGGCCATTGACCGAGAGCGGCAATGTGCGTGGTCGCGCCGTGGCGGCGTATCAGGACAAGCGCTCGTTCATGGATCACTACAAGCGTGACAGCGAGGTCTACTACGGCATTCTCGAGGTAGACCTGAGCCCCGACACCCTGCTGACCCTCGGCGCCGACTATCAGGACAACAACCCCAAGGGCTCCAGCTGGTCGGGCAGTGCCTCGCTGTTCAACTCTGCAGGCGACCGGATAAGCACCCCGCGCTCATTCAACAATGGCGCCAAGTGGAGCAGCTGGGAGCAATACACCCGCACGCTGTTCTCGACCCTGGAACACAACTTTGACAATGGTTGGGTCGTCAAAGGCCAGTACAACCACCAGATCAACGGCTACAACGCACCGCTGGGCGCCCTGCTCGACCCGGACGCGACCACCGGCCTGGCGAAAATGCTCGCCCGCAAGTACACCGGCGAATACGTCAGCGACAGCGGCGACCTGTTTGCCACCGGCCCGTTCAGCCTGCTGGGGCGCGAACATGAACTGGTCATCGGCGGTTCTGTGTCCAAGTCCCACTGGACCGGCAAGGACTACACCAACGCCAAAATGGTCAACAACGCCTACGACTACTACAACTGGAATGGCGACAGCCTCGAGCCGGACTGGGGCAGCGTCACCTCATACAACGACGAAACCACGCGCCAGACCGGTACCTACATGACCGGGCGCTTCAGCCTGACCGATGACCTGACCCTGATGCTCGGCACCCGGGTGGCCAACTACACCCTCACCGGCACCAGCCACGCCAAAGACACGGGCAAGGTCTTGCCTTACGCCGCCGTGATCTACGACCTCAACGACAACATTTCTGCCTACACCAGCTACACGGAGATTTTCCTGCCGCAGTCGTACTACCGCGATCGCGACAACAAGATGCTTGAACCCGATGAAGGCACCAACTATGAGGTGGGCCTCAAAGGCGAGTTCTTTGACGGCCGCCTGAATTCAAGCCTGGCGTACTTCGAAGTGCATCAGGACAACCGCCCTGAAGCGGATACGGCCTACAACGGCAATCCGACCAACCCGGACATCGACTATGCCTACAAAGGCATCAAGGCCAAGACCAAAGGTTACGAAGCAGAGATTTCTGGCGAGCTGATGCCCGGCTGGCAACTGCAAGCGGGCTATACGCACAAGGTGATCCGCGACCAGACCGGCAAAAAGGTCTCGACCTGGGAACCGGAAGACCAGATCAACCTGTACACCAGCTACAAGTTGACTGGCGAACTCGACAAACTGACCTTGGGCGGCGGTGTTCGCTGGCAGGGTACGGGATGGCAGATGCTGACCAACTGGAACAAAGGGGGTGTGGAAGAAAAGTTCTCTCAAGACCCGTACTGGCTGGTTGATCTGATGGCGCGCTACCAGATTTCGAAAAACCTCTCGACCACCGTCAACCTCAACAACGCGTTCGACAAGTCGTATTACACCAACATCGGCTTCTACAACTCGTCGTATTACGGTGATCCGCGCAATGTGATGGTCAGTACGCGCTGGGATTTCTAAGAAAACCTCTGTAGCCGCTGCCGCAGGCTGCGATAAGGGCCGCAGGACCTTCGCTTTTTGTTGAATAACAGAAGCGGGTCGCTACGCAACCCATCGCTGCCTGCGGCAGCGGCTACAGGTTTTGATAAACCACAAAACACACGCGCACAAAAAAGCCTGCACAAGGCAGGCTTTTTTGCGTATCACAAGCGTTCAAAGGGCTTGTGACTCTAATATGGCGCAGCGGACGGGACTCGAACCCGCGACCCCCGGCGTGACAGGCCGGTATTCTAACCGACTGAACTACCGCTGCGCGTAACACTGATAGCGAATGGTGGGTGATGACGGGATCGAACCGCCGACCCTCTGCTTGTAAGGCAGATGCTCTCCCAGCTGAGCTAATCACCCTTTCACTTCACTCTCATTGCGGGGCGCATTCTCTCACACTTTTTGTGTAAGTGGTTGTTTTTATTTAAGTTTTTTTCAAAACCCTTAAAAACTACCGTTTCCAGCACCCTGCATCTTTGATTTCACAGAGAACTGCAAAATCGAAGCCTTCAGGAAAAACCTGCATTCAGCGGGCTTATCCAACCACAAGCGTTCAAGGGGCTTATGGTACAAAAAATGGCGCAGCGGACGGGACTCGAACCCGCGACCCCCGGCGTGACAGGCCGGTATTCTAACCGACTGAACTACCGCTGCGCGTAACACTGATAGCGAATGGTGGGTGATGACGGGATCGAACCGCCGACCCTCTGCTTGTAAGGCAGATGCTCTCCCAGCTGAGCTAATCACCCTTTCACTCTCGGTGTGGCGCGCATTCTACGTAGCGACCTATAGTCTGGCAAGCACTTTTTAAAATAATTTTCCTAGGCATGACAAAGGCTTAGCTCAGGGTTGGCCTAAGCCGCCATGAAGCGAATAATGCCTTCTTTGTATATAGGAGTGATTCACCCCATGTGGTTCAAAAACCTGCTTATCTATCGCCTGACCCAAGATCTGCCTTTTGATGCGCAGGTGCTGGAAACTGCACTGGCCACCAAACCGGCCCGCTCATGTTCAAGCCAGGAACTGGCCACCTACGGTTTCGTTGCCCCGTTCGGCAAAGGCGAAGACGCACCGCTGGTTCACGTCAGCCAGGACTTCCTGCTGATCGCCGCCCG
>JBILYW010000017.1:0-13976 GCA_044377555.1 Pseudomonas sp. | reverse complement strand
CCTGGCGGAATTGCCGGTGCAGGGTGAATTCGACGAACGCCTCAAAGGCATTCGCCAGTGCCTGCACTGGTTGAACCGCCGCTTGGGCCAGGAGTTGACCGTCACCGCCGGGCGCCACGACAGCATCATGGGCAGCACCGTGGTGGCGCTGCTGGTGGACGGCAGTCGCGCGGCCTGCATCTGGGCCGGCGACAGCCGTTGCTACCTGTGGCGTGGCCAGCGTTTGTATCAACTGTCCAAGGACCACTCGCTGCAACAGCAACTCATCGACGAACAAAACATGAGCGTCGAGGACGCCAAGGCTCATCCAGCCGCCCATGCCCTGACTCGAGCGGTCGGGGCGGCCGAGCAATTGACCCTGGACGTGCTCGAACTCGAGGTCTACCCCGGCGATGCGTTTCTGTTGTGCAGCGATGGTTTGTACAACGGGCTCAGCAGCGATGCCTTGGGCAACGCCCTGAGCCTGACCGCGCCGCACGTTGCGCTGGAGCGCCTGTTCGACGGCGCTCTGCGTGGCTCGGCCCGGGACAACCTGACAGCCGTGGTAATCCGCCAATGACCCAACTCATGCCGCCGCTCGACGACCTGCTGGTGAGCGAAGAGCAGGCCAGCAACCTGACTTACTTTGCGTTTGCCACGCCTCTGAACGGAAAGCCGCACAAGGCCAAACCGACCAAGGCCAGCCTCGGCGAAATGCCCGACGTACTCGCAGGCCGTTACCGCATCGAACGCTTGCTCGGCGCCGGTGGCATGGGTGCGGTTTACCGCGCACGGGATTTGCTGAGCGAACAGTTCGGCGATACCGACCCTTACATCGCGCTGAAAATCCTCAGCGAAGAATTTGCCGAATCGCCGGACGCCAGCGCCTTGCTCTACAGCGAGTTCGCCCTGACCCGACGCCTGCGCCACGACAACGTACTGCGTTTGCACAGCTTTGAAGTGGACACCGAATGCCCGCGCGCCTTCATTACCATGGAACTCATGCGTGGTCTGACCCTGGACAAATTACTTTGCGAGCGGCCCCTGGGCCTGCCGTGGAAAGAACTGCGCGACATCGCACTGCCGCTGCTTGACGCGCTGGCCTACGCCCACTCGCGCGGCGTGCTACACGGCGACATGAAACCGAGCAACGTGATGCTCAGCGAAGAAGGCGTGCGCCTGTTCGACTTCGGTCTGGGCCAGGCCGAAGAAGGCATCTTGCCTGGCCTGCCACACCTGAGCCGCGACCGTTTCAATGCCTGGACCCCCGGCTACGCCGCCCCGGAACTGCTCGAAGGCCAACCACTGACGGCCAGCGCCGATGTTTACGGCGTGGCGTGCGTACTTTACGAATTGGCAGGCGGCAAACACCCGTTCCGACGCTTGCCCTCGACCGAGGCTCGCGACGGCCAGCTCGAACGCGAGCTGCACCCACCGCGAAACCTGCCCAAACACTGCTGGCCAGCCCTGCGAGCGGCGCTGGCTTTCAACGTGGCGGACCGAACGATCACTGCCAAACAAATGCATGACGCTTTCGCTGTCACTTCGTGCTGGCTGCAACGCTTGATGCATTGGCGTCACGTATGACTACCGAACTGAATGGCCCCTAGTTTCGTAAACACCTTCATGCCTTAAAATGAGGCCAATCAGGAGGTGCTATGAGCAACCCACGTTATCCCGAAGAATTTAAAATCCAAGCGGTCAATCAAGTGATCGAAAAGAAGCTGCCTGTCGCTGATGTGGCAGCACGTCTCGGCGTATCGACCCACAGCCTTTATGCGTGGGTAAAGCGTTACAGCAAGCCGCAGGAAGAGCGGCAGCAAGGCGATGATCAGCAGGCTGAACTTCGACGCCTGAGGGCGGAGCTCAAGCGGGTTACTGAAGAGCGAGACATATTAAAAAAGGCCGCCGCGTACTTTGCCAAGGAGTGCGGTTGAAGGGTAATCCCCTCATTTCTACTACACATCAGAAATAGAGGTCAGGCCACCCCAATTTCTGTTTAGGGGTAATGCCGCCAAACGCAGCTGATAGCGATAGCACGTGAGGCTGACCCTGAATAATGCTGCACCGACCTGAGCGAACCACTTCCTGCGCCATCTTTCGTCGTCGCGATGGCTTCACCACTTTTTTGCCGTGGCATCGTGGATGATTTCGGCTTTTAGGCGCTATTCGGCGTACATTTTTTAAGCCGCCGGTTCTCTTACCTCACACACCCCATTAACCCGATCTTTTTTTGTATAGGAAACGGCAGCAGAACCATCCGGGTTAATGCTCACAGAGAGGGTCACACCATCGCCCTTGGCTTCGTAATAGTTGTCGTTGAACTTCTTCAGCTTGCTCGCTTTGCCGTTGATAAATACAGGGCCACCAGCATCCGCATGTACTTCAATATTGCCCGGGCAGCTTGCATTGAGTGCGGGGATTGCTGCATTCGCTGCGCCCGATACGGCGAGCAAGATTACGAGGGTAAGGGCTTTTTTCATTTTTGAGTTCTCTGCTTGATGGCTTTGCATAAACAGTCTGACTGCAATTTCCTCGTTATGCTCACTCTGCTTGGCACTCTTAAGGCGTTCTGCGCACGGCTTCCGAGCTAACTCGGCGGCAGGCGCTCGTGCAGCGTCGGATATCAGTCGTTTCCAGGGGCGCTTTTGGGGCCCCGTGCCCTCATCGTTTGGGACAGCCGGAACAATCCATGAACGAATGATGCTGCACGGGCCCGCCGCCATCCAGGCGCTGTTCAAACCCCTCAAACGATAGCCGGGTAGTCCTCGACACTGTCCGGCCAAGGGCTCAAGACTTCGAAACCGTCGTCCGTCACGGCAACCATGTGTTCCCATTGGGCCGAGAGCGAGTTGTCCTTGGTGACCACGGTCCAGTGGTCGGGCAGGGTTTTCACATGGCGCTTGCCGGCGTTGAGCATGGGCTCGATGGTGAAAATCATGCCTGTCTTGAGCTTCATGCCCTGGCCCGGGTAGCCGTAGTGCAGCACTTGCGGTTCGTCGTGGTACACCTTGCCGATGCCGTGACCGCAGTATTCGCGCACCACGCTAAAACCTTCTTTTTCGGCCAGGGTCTGGATCGCGTGGCCAATGTCACCCAGGGTCGCGCCAGGGCGGACCATGCGGATGCCGGCGCACATGGCGTCGTACGTGGTCTTGACCAGGTGCCGCGCCTGAGCGCTGGGTTCGCCCACGAAGTACATGCGGCTGGTGTCGCCGAACCAGCCGTCCTTGACCACGGCAATGTCGATATTGACGATATCGCCGTCCTGCAACACCCGGTTCGACGGGATGCCGTGGCAGACCACTTCATTGACTGACGCACACACGGTTTTCGGGAAGCCGTGATAGCCCACATTGCCAGGTATGGCCTTCTGCACATTGACGATGTAGTCGTGGCAGATCTGGTCGAGATGGTCGGTGGTAACGCCTGCCTTGACGTGCTGACCGATCATGGCCAGTACCTCGGCCGCCAGTTTGCCCGCGACCTTGGACTGGGCGATCTGGGCCGGGCTGTTGATGACGACGCCAGTTCTCATTGATCCGCTCCCGTAGTGGCATCAGCCAGGTCACACAGTTGTTTCAAGTCGAGGCCGCCTTGCAGTTCGGCACGCACCAGCAAACGGCAAATCTGGTTGTGGTCCAGATCGGGGTGCAGTTCGGTCAGCATGCCGATACGCATCCAGTGCTCGGCTTGCGCGTTGATCGAACGGTTAAGTGCGTTGCTGGCGACGCGCAGGTTTTCATGCGTGGCGTCCGAGATTTTTACGATACCCATCTCAATGCTCAATATGAAATATATATGAAACGTATATTAATCGAGGGCGGGGCGTGATCGCAACCCAAAGGCCTGTCAGGCATGGGCAGGTCTGAGGGTCGATCCCTATGCTGGCGCCATTAAAAAAACAATCAAATACACCATGTACCTCAATGCCTCTCTCCATGGGCTGCTCCACTGGTTGGCCCGGCCTCACCGTAGCCTGGTTGCGCGCTATACCCTGCCGTCGGTGTTCGTGATGAGCATTGCGCTGACCACCCTGGCCGTTCTTTACGAGCCACTGGCCAAGGATTTGCTCAACCGTCTGACCGGCGAGCGACTTGATGCGCAGGCGCTGTCGACGGTAAACCGGTTAAGGAGGCTCCAGGCCGGTTTTTGCGAGGTGCTATTACTCGCCTCTGCAGGATGTTTTTTACATTCGGTGTAACAACCTGAATGATCGAAGGTCTAGGTGGCAGCCTGCATTTTTGATGACCGAGGAGATTTAAGTGATATCGCGCAGAAACTTACTGCCTTCAGGCGCTGCAATAACCGGTTGCGGGTTTTTAGCTTCAACTTGGGCAGGACCGGTACTGGCACAGCAAGTCAGCAATGGCGCCAGCTACACCTTGCCGCTGGAAATCCATGGCATCGTTGATGACACCGGGCAGCAATACTTCATCTTGGGAGGTGCCGGGGTGTTGCTGGTGTTGATCGTTTGGGGGGTAGTGGTACGCAGCAAGCGCAAGCGCGAGCAGGCCATCCTGGATAAAAAGAAGGCCCTGAACCGGCGTTTTCACTCCCGTTGAAGCTCCCTCGCGGGACTGCCCGAGGCCGCGATCTTTTGATCTTGAACATCAAATGACCGCAGCCTGTGGCAGCTCCAGCGGGACTATTCGCCCGTGGCGCTTGGCTTAGCGCAACAAATTGACCTTGGCCAAGTCAATCAACTCTCGGGCCCGGCCGTCCATCACGGTCTTGAGCATGAACAGGCTGAAGCCCTTGGCTTGCTCAAAGGTTTTGCTCGGCGGCATCACCAGTTCCTGGCGGGCGCTGACCACGTCGACCAGAACCGGGCCATCATGGTCAAAGGCCTCACGCAAAGCCGCTTCCAGCTCAGACGGATGCTCGACCCGAATCCCTTTCACGCCCATCGCTTGCGCCATGGCGGCGAAGTTCGGGTTTTTCAGTTCGCAGCCCACGTCGGGGAAGCCCGCGGCTTTCATTTCCATTTCCACAAAGCCCAGCGTGCCGTTGTTGAGCACTATTACTTTGATCGGTAAACCGACCTGATTCAGGGTCAGGAAATCACCCATCATCATGGTGAAACCACCGTCGCCGGACATGGAAATCACCTGGCGACCAGGAAACGCCGCCTGTGCCCCGATGGCCTGCAGCATCGCGTTCGCCATCGAACCATGGTTGAACGAGCCGACCAGACGACGCTTGCCGTTCATTTTCAAATAGCGCGCCGCCCAGGCCGTGGGCGTGCCCACATCACAGGTGAAGATGGCGTCTTCAGCCGCCAGTTCACTGACCAGCCTGTTGAGGTACTGCGGATGAATGATTGAGCTGTCGGGGCCGCTTTCGGCGAGTGCGTCGAGGTCTTCGCGGGTTTTTTTGTAGTCCTTGAGCGCCGAATCGAGATGCTGATAATCAGGGTTGCGTGCCACTTTTGGCAGCACCGCCTGCAGTGTCAGCTTCACATCACCGATCAACCCCAGCTCCAGCGGGCAGCGATTGCCCAGTGCTTCGGGACGCAAGTCGATTTGAGCTATATAACCGTGCTCGGGGTAGAACTGGCGATACGGAAAATTGGTGCCGAGCATCAGCAGGGTGTCGCAGTTCTTCATGGCCAGATAACCCGAGGCAAAACCGATCAGCCCGGTCATGCCGACGTCATAGGGGTTGTCGTATTCCACGTGCTCCTTGCCGCGCAGTGCGTGCACGATCGGCGCGTTGAGGCGTTCGGCCAGGGCCAGAATTTCTGTGTGGGCTCCCGCGCAACCAGCGCCGCAGAGCAGGGTGACTTTTTTGCCGTCATTGAGGAATGAGGCCAGTCGGTCGATGTCGGTATCGGTTGGGCGAATCATCGGTGCGGCAGGTTTGAGCCAGTTCGGGACTTTGGCTTCGCAGGCTTGCAGCGCCACATCCCCGGGGATCACCACAACAGCGACCCCGCGTTTGGCGATGGCTACACGCATGGCGCGCTCAAGAACTTGCGGCAACTGTTCGGCCCGCGACACCAACTCCACGTAATGACTGCATTCTTTAAACAGGCTTTCGGGATGGGTGGCCTGAAAGTAGTCGATGCCAATTTCGCTGCTGGGGATATGGGCGGCCAGGGCCAGCACCGGCACACCACTGCGATGGGCGTCAAACAAGCCATTAATCAAATGCAGGTTGCCCGGGCCGCAACTGCCAGCACACACCGCCAACTCACCGGTCAAGTGCGCTTCGGCGCCGGCGGCAAAGGCGGCGGACTCTTCGTTGCGCATATGTATCCACTCGATTTGCTCCTGGCGCCGCAGCGAGTCGGTAAATGCATTCAAAGAATCGCCTACCACGCCAAATACCCGTTTGACGCCGGCCTGTTGCAGGGATTCGGTGATGAAATCGGCAACCGTTCTGGACATGGAAGAAGCTCCTCAGGTAAGAAAACAGATGGCTTGAGCCCGGTGTATTACCGTTTGCCAAGCAGGATAGACACTGCATCCGACCTTGCCGGTTTTTAAAACGTTCGATGAACAAGTGTTCATCAGAGCGCTTGCATGAAGCGCCTGACCCGCAGGAGGCGGCGTCGTTACGTCGCAGCCCGAAAGCAAATGTTTAGCCAGCCCATAACCAAAGGTCTGAAAGCCTGTATTTGACGGACATGGTCTGCCGTGTGAGGCTGCTGTCTCTTTGTAGGTAATGGTTGTAGGTATGAGGCTTGGGCTGATTGGGATTAAGTACCAATTGATGTCGGACGTTTTAGCGTCACGCGCTGTGCCATGCCTTGCTCTTTTGACCTGCGCCACCCCGTCACTATCTGCCCTCCCTTCAAAACTGGCCTTTTGGGCCCTGTTTCATTGCCGGCATGCCCGCCCGCCGGATGCTCGTATTTCCCGTTGAGTCTTGTGTGCCTGCGCCCTTGAGGGTGCGGCCAAAATGGCGTGCCTGTGCGCCTGCCTGAAACGAATTTACGAGTATTCCCATGAGTGCCATCACCGC
This sequence comes from Pseudomonas sp., assembly GCA_044377555.1. Taxonomy (GTDB): domain Bacteria; phylum Pseudomonadota; class Gammaproteobacteria; order Pseudomonadales; family Pseudomonadaceae; genus Aquipseudomonas. The sequence continues at coordinate 7,028 of JBILYW010000017.1, read as the reverse complement.
CTTTGCCCCGCTGCAAGAAGCCCTGGATTTTCTGGAACGGAACCCGGACATCGAGATGTTCGAGCTGTTCATCATCGATAACAACGGCGTGCCCCGGGGCAAGTTGCTGCACCGTGACGAACTGCTGGCGGTCTATGAGAGCGGCCGGCCGCTGCCGAGCACGATCCTGGGGTTGAGCATCAATGGTGATGATGTGGAAAACACCGGGCTGGTGTGGGATGTGGGCGATATCGACTGCCGTGCATACCCCATCAGCGGCAGTTTGCAGCGCATGCCGTGGCGCCTGATCCCGACGGCAGCAGTGCAAGTGAGCATGCACCCGCAGCAGGGCATGCCTGCAACCGTGGCAGACCCCCGGCACTTGTTGGCCAAGGTCATCGACGGGCTAAAGGCGGACGGTTACTACCCGGTGATGGCGGCGGAGCTGGAGTTTTATTTGCTCGATCAACAACGTGACAGTAACGGCCGCCCGCAACCGGCACGCGATGCTGATGGTCAGCGCCCGCGGGCCACGCAGGTGTACGGCTTGCGTGAGCTGGAGCAGATCGAGCCGTTTTTGGCCGATCTGTACAGCGCCTGCAAGTTGCAAGGGATCCCGGCGCGCACGGCGATTTCCGAGTACGCACCGGGGCAGGTTGAGATCACTCTGGAACACCGCAGCGACGCCTTGCAGGCCATGGACGAAGCGGTGCGCTACAAGCGTCTGGTCAAGGGCGTGGCACACAAACACGGGATGGTCGCCTGTTTTATGGCCAAGCCGTTTGATGACTTGGCCGGTACGGGCATGCACATGCATGTGAGCCTGGCCGACAAAGAGGGCAACAACCTGTTCGCCAGCGAAGCGCCGGACGGTACGCCGCTGCTCAGGCACGCGGTGGGCGGGATGCTCAGCACCTTGCTGGATTCGTTGTTGATGTTTTGCCCGAATGCCAACTCCTACCGCCGTTTTCAGAGCAACAGCTATGCACCGCTGGCCGCGACCTGGGGTGTGGATAACCGCACCGTGAGTTTGCGGGTGCCGGGCGGTCCGGCTTTTTCGCGGCATATCGAACACCGTATTTGTGGTGCCGATGCCAACCCGTACCTGGCCGCTGCTGCCATTCTGGCCGGCATTCATCGCGGCATTCGCGAACAGCTCGATCCGGGGGCGCCGGTTGAAGGCAATGGCTACGCCCAGGCCACCGAAATGCTGCCGACCGACTGGTTGACCACCCTGCGTGCACTGCAAGGCTCGGAGTGGGCGAAAGAGGCGTTCGGGCCAGAGTTTCTGAAGGTGTACCTGGCGGTGAAGAATTCCGAGTACCGGCAGTTCATGGGGGAAGTGGGCGAGCAGGACTGGCGCTGGTACTTGCACCAGGCATAGGTTTTTGGCCTGCTTTATCTGCCCGAGCCCTTTGTTTTTCATGCTTTTCTGACAATTTTTTCACTGGCGTCCCGTTAACCTCTGTGTCGATCATCATCAAACACAAGAGTTCGCGGGCCATGTCATCGCAACTACCGTCTACCCGTATTGAGCTTGAGTTCGCCGAGCGTTACGACCGCGAGCATGCGAAGGTTTGCCTGCAGGCACGGCCGCAAGGGCTCGTGCGCAGGTTGGCCTTGTGGCGCGAAAAGCGTCTGGTGCGCCGTGCACTCAAGGTCGCGGGCGAGCCGGGCCTGGTGCTGGACCTGGCCTGCGGTGCCGGGCGTTTCTGGCCGGTGCTGGCCGAACACGGCAACCGGGTGATTCTGGCGGCGGACTCTTCTCAAGGCATGCTCGAGCACGCCCGGACTCATCATTGCGCCGGTCTGCTGGCCCGCATCAAGCTGTTTCAAAGCTCGGTGTTCTCTATCGACATGTCCGAAAACGCGGTGGACTGCATTTTTTGCATGCAGTTGTTCCACCATGTGCGTGACAGTGAACACCGGTTGGCGATTTTGCGTGAGCTGCACCGGGTCAGCCGTGACAGCCTGATCCTGTCGGTGCCGGTTGCTCGTTCGTCGGCTCAGGTCAATGATCTGCAACGTATCGTGGTGAGCAAGGCCGAGATTGAAGCCCAGTTTGCAGTGGCAGGTTTCAGCATCCTCAAACAATACGAAGTGCTGCCCGGTTGTGACATGGGCAGCATCTATATCTTGCGCAAAGAGACTTAATTCAGGGCTTTGAGGATCTGGTACGCCAACTCGACCCGTGCGTCGTTGGGGTAGTTTTTGTTGGCCAGGATAACGATTGCCTTTTGCTCGGCCGGCACGAAGACCGCATACGCGCCAAAACCGTTGGTTGAGCCGGTCTTGTTGACCCATACCGCTTGCTGTGGCGCCAGGGGCGGGTTGAGGGCGATTGCGCCATTATTCTCGTAGGCCATTTTGTTCGAGTTGCCCACCAGCAGCGGCTTGAGCTCGACAGGGTAGGGGTACTGCTCCCAGATCAGGTCCTGAGTCATGGGGCCCACCCGGAAATAACCTGTACGGGTGTCGGTCAGTGCGCGGCGAAGGTCCGTGCCCAGCTTGCCCTGGCCCAAACTCAACTCGGTAAAGTGGATCAGGTCACGGGCCGTGGTCTTCAGGCCGTAGGCTTCGTTGCCGAGCATGCCGGCGCTCAGCCTGACCGGTTCGTCCTGCTTGTTATAGCCCTGGGCATAGAGCCCCATTTTGCTCGCCGGTACGGTGTAATAGCTGCTTTCAAGCCCCAGGGCCGGGAACAGTTGTTGCTCCATCGCCTGGTCAAAAGGCATGTTCATGCTCTTGGCGGCAATCACGCCCAGCATGCCAATGCTGGGGTTGGCATAGCTTCGTTGAGTGCCTGTCGGGTACACGGGTTTCCAGGTTTTGAGGTAATCCATCAGTTGCTGTTCGTTCTGCACGCTGTCCGGGACCTGCAACGGGAACCCGCCTGCCGTATGGGTGGCCAGATGGCTCAGCATCACCTTGCCAAAAGGCGTGCCCTCAAGTGCTGGCTCGTACTTGGCAACCGTGTCCGTAAGCGACAGCTGGCCCTTGGCCTGGGCATAAGTGGCCAGGGTGGCGGTAAACACTTTACTGATGGAGCCCACTTCAAACAGCGTGTCGGGGGTCACGGGGGCGCGGGTGGTTTTTGACGCCACACCGTAGTTGTAGAAGTTTTGCTTGCCATTGACGCTGACCGCGATGACCAGGCCCGGCACGGCGTATTGCTCCATCACGTGCTGGGCACCGTTCTGTACCACGGCATCGAGCGTGGGTGCAGGATTTTCCGCCTGGGCCACATTGGTAAAAGCACAAAGACCTACCATTGAGAGAGCAATACCTGACAGCTTGCGGGACATTTGCATTGGATTATCCTCGTTTTTTGTACGGCGCAAATTTACTCGCGTCTTTTAAGCGGCGACTCTACCGGCTTGTCACATAATGTGTTGTAACGAAGTATGTGTGTTGTGGATCCGGGCAACCTACGCCGAAAGAGGTTGTTTGGATGCAGGTTGTGGATTTGATTTTTGTAGGGTTTTTCGTGCACAACATCGCGAATCAATGTCGGGAAAACTCTGGCGGCGATATATCTGGCGGCGATATATACTGCGCGCCATTCTTCAAGGGAGAGCCGTGTGGCCATCGATATTCACTGGATTCGCGACAACGATAGCCTCGGCCAACATTGCGCCGAATGGCAGCATTTGCCGTTCGTAGCCCTCGACACCGAATTTATGCGGGTCGACACCTTTTACCCGATTGCCGGCCTGATTCAGATTGGCGACGGCACCCGGGCTTATCTGATTGACCCGTTGACCATCGACAACTGGCAGCCCCTGTCGGCATTGCTTGAAAATCCGTCGGTGGTCAAAGTACTGCACGCCTGCAGCGAAGATCTTGAGGTTTTGCTACGCCTGACCGGCAGCCTGCCGGTGCCATTGTTCGATACCCAACTGGCAGCTGCCTACCTGAACCTGGGCTTCTCCATGGGTTATTCGCGATTGGTCAAGGAAGTGCTCGACCTCGACCTGCCCAAAGGCGAAACCCGCTCCGACTGGCTGCAACGCCCGCTGTCGGAAACCCAGATCAGCTACGCCGCCGAAGATGCCCAGCATCTGGCGGAAGTGTATGTGCTGTTGCGTCCGCGTCTGTCGGATGAAAAGTACGACTGGGTGCTGGAGGACGGTGCCGAACTGGTCGCCAACCTGCGCCGCGAAGTGGACCCGTACGAGGTGTACCGCGAAGCCAAACTGGCGTGGAAGCTTTCAAGGGATCAACTGGCCGTGCTGCGCGAAATTTGCGCCTGGCGCGAACACGAAGCCCGTGCCCGGGATCTGCCGCGTAACCGCGTCATCCGCGAGCACGCATTGTGGCCGTTGGCCAAAACCCAGCCCGACAACCTGGTCGCGCTGGCGCGTATTGAAGACATGCACCCGCGCACCGTGCGTCAGGACGGCGAATTTTTACTTGATCTGATCAAGCGTGCTGGCAGTCTACCGCCGGATCAATGGCCGCCTGCCGTACCGGAGCCTTTGCCGGTGGAAGCCGCGTTGTTGATCAAACGCCTGCGTGCCATTGGCCAGGCACAGGCCGAGCGCCTGAACATCGCGCCGGAACTGATGCTGCGCAAGAAAACCCTGGAAGCCCTGCTCAAAAGTGGCTTCCCCAATGGCCCTTATCAATTGCCGGACTCACTGCGCGGTTGGCGCCGTGAGCTGATGGGCCAGGCCTTGCTCGATAGCCTGGCCACCGCTGGAGAACCGTCTTGAAACGTATTTGTTCGATCTACCGCAGCCTCAAACGCAACGAAATGTATCTTTATGTGCTCAAGGCCGATGCCCTTGAGCGAGTGCCGGAAACCTTGCTGGCCGCCTTTGGCAAGCCGCACCATGCCTTTGACCTGGTGCTGAGCCCGGAGCGCGCCCTGTCCCGCGAGGACATTAACAAGGTGCTGGAAAACCTGGATACCCAGGGCTATCACTTGCAAATGCCTCCGGCCGAAGACGAATATATCGAGCACTTGCCCGAAGAGCTGTTGCGTCGCAACGACCCGATGTAAGTGCAACGTCAGGTGCCCGGTTCCGGGCGCCTGTGTCAAACGGACTCATATTGATTGGCGGTGGCCGAACGTGACGAGGCAAACCTCGGCGACGGGTGCTGGCAGTGGTTTAGAAAGGTTAGAAACATGCGTGTCCTGATTGCCGAGAACGACTACCCGCTGTACGCCAGGCTTTTGCAGCAAGCCGCCCCCGATCTGCAAGTGCAGACCAGCGGCGACTCGGCGCAATTGGCGAAAATGGCCGCCGAGTGCCCGGTGTGGCTGGGCCAGCCGGATCTGCTGGCGACCCTGTTGCGCCAGGGGCACAAGCCACAGTGGCTGCAATCGACCTGGGCCGGCATCACCCCGTTACTGGCAGAAGGTCTGACCCGTGATTACCGGCTGACACGTGCGGTGGGTATTTTTGGCCAGGTGATGGCTGAGTATGTCTTGACCTACATGCTCGGTCACGAGCGTGAAGTCATGGCCCGGCTGGTCAGCCAGGTCGAGCGCAAGTGGGACAACCGCATGGGCCAGAGCCTGGTCGGGCGCAAGGTCCTGATCGTCGGTGCCGGGGATATTGGCCAGACCGTGGCGCAGTTTCTGTTGCCGTTTGGTGTTGAGCTGTACGCCATCGCCAGCAGCGCCCGAGAGCAGGAACCGTTTACCGAAGTGGCGACCTTGAGTGATCTGCCGCGGCTGGTGGGCCAGATGGACTACGTGGTCAATTTGTTGCCCAACACTGCGCAGACCCATGATCTGTACGATGCCGAGCTGTTTGCGCAATTTAATCCCAATGGCGTGTTCATCAACGCCGGGCGCGGTGTGGCAGTGGTCGATGCCGACCTGGTGGAGGCCTTGCGTCAGGGGCATCTGGCGGGCGCGATCATCGATGTGTGCCGTCAGGAACCGTTGCCGTCCAAACACCCATTCTGGACTGCCTGGGGCTTGCTGCTGACCGGTCACAGCTCTGCACCCACTTCGCCGCCGTTGATGGTGCAACTGTTTGTCGACAACTTGCGGGCGTATCAGGCAGGCCAGCCCCTGCGTGGTGAAGTGGATTTCGACCGCGGGTATTGAAATCGCAGCTTGTCCCTGTGGGGGCGGGCTTGCTCGCGATGACATCAGCGCGGTTTATCAGTTAGACCGCGTGGTCTGCATCGCGGGCAAGCCCGTTCTCACAAGGACGTGATGTGCTTACAAGCTGAAATCACCTTCGGCGACCAGCTTGCTCAGCGGCTCGCGCTGGCTTGGCACTTCCTTGGCTTGCAGGTAGTCCACCAGGCTCGACTTGTCCCCAATCTTGCCGATGGCAACCATGGCCTGTACGGCATAGCCTTCAGGGATTTTCAGCTCTTTGCGCGCACGTTCGAAATCCAGGCCGCTCATGCCGTGGGTATGCCAGCCGCTCAGATGCGCTTGCAAGGCCAGATGGCCCCAGGCGGCACCGGTGTCGAATGCGTGGGTCGGCGCAGGTTTTTCTTCGGTGGTGCCCGGGGCGGCAAAGCTGGTTTTGGACACAATCACCACCAGCGCGGCGGCATGCTTGGCCCAACCCTGGTTGAACTCCACCAGCAGGCTCAGGTAACGCTCGAAGTCAGGCGTGCCGCGCAGGGCGAACAGAAAGCGCCAGGGCTGTGCGTTGTAGGCCGACGGTGCCCAGCGTGCGGCTTCGAAAAAACTCATCAAGGTCGCTTTGTCGATGGTTGCGTCGGTAAAGGCGCGGGGCGACCAGCGCTGGGTGAATTGCTCATGAATCCGGTGTTCGGCTATGCGGTTGGAGGCTGGCATTCGATTTTCCTGAGTTGATTTTTCAGGCACAAAGCTACTGTTAAGCCATTAATGTGACAAGTCCAGTTACACCGTCAGTCACAAGCACTTGGCCCGTAGGGCCTTGGGCACTAGACTGGCGGCCTTTTCCACTCCCTGATGTTGATTTTTGAGCCATGGCCGCAATCGTTGAACCGTTCTGGATCCGCAAAACCCTCGATCAACTTGATCAAGAGGAATGGGAGTCGCTGTGCGACGGCTGCGGGTTGTGCTGCTTGCAAAAGCTCGAAGATGA
>JBILYW010000316.1:0-4783 GCA_044377555.1 Pseudomonas sp. | reverse complement strand
CGTTTGAGCATGCGCCGCACTTTCCATTCGAATGCCAGAGTCAGGCTGATCGCCGCACAGGCCAGCCCCACCGCCAGCCCCCACCAGACACCGGACGGGCCCCAGCCAAAGGTAAAGGCCAGCATCCAGGCCATCGGTGCACCAATCGCCCAGTAGCAAAACAGCCCGACCAGAAAGGTGGTCTTGGCATCCTTGAGCCCGCGAATCGCGCCCATGGCGATGGTTTGCGCACCATCGAACAGCTCAAACCATGCGGCCACTGCCAGCAGGCTGACGGCCAGTTCAAATACCGGGCGGAATGCCGGGTCGTTGTAATCCAGAAACAAGCCCACCAGTTCATTTGGCCAGAACAAGAACACCACCGAAAACCCGAGCATCACAAATGCGCCAAAACCGATACCGACCCGGCCGGCCAACCGCGCCCGCAGCAAGTCGCCGCCGCCATAATGCTGACCGATGCGCATGGTGATCGCGTACGACATCCCCGCCGGTACCATGAATGCCGTCGACACGATCTGCAGCGCGATCTGGTGCGCCGCCAATTGGGTGCTGCCCATGGTGCCCATGCACAGCGCCGCGAAGGCAAACAGCCCAACCTCCACCGCGTAAGTGCCCCCAATCGGCAGGCCCAGACGCCACAGCTCCCGCAGGTAAGTCAGATTGATCCGCGACAGGCCTTTGCTGATTGGATACGCGTCGTAGGCCGGGTGGCGATGGATATGCCAGGCCAGACCCAGTGCCATGCAGGTCGCCACAATCGCCGTCACCAGACCGATGCCCATCAACCCCAGTTTTGGCAGGCCGAACATGCCGGTAATCAGGGCGTAATTGAGTAAAAAGTTGGCCACGGTGCCGATCAGGCTGATCACCATGACCGGCATGGGCCGGCCCATGGCGCTGGTAAAACCGCGCAGGGCCATGAAGGTCATGTAGCCGGGCAGGGCAAACGGCAGCAGCATCAAAAACTGCCCCGCCATTTCAACGTTGCTCGGGGTTTGCCCAAACAGCAGCAATATGGGTTTGATGTTCCACAACATGATCGCGCCGCCCAGCGCCAGCGCCCACGCCAGCCAGATGCCCGCCTGGGTCAGACGGGTCGCGCCTTCAATATCGCCCGCGCCCTGGCGAATCGAGACCAGCGTGCCTACGGCCGCAATCACACCGATACAGAAAATCGACACAAATGAGTAGCTGGCGGCCCCCAGGCTGCCGCCTGCCAGAGCCTCGGGGCTCAAGCGCGCCATCATCAGGGTGTCGGTGAGCACCATCAGCATGTGAGCCAACTGCGAAGCGATCAGCGGCCCTGCAAGCCGCATGATGGCCTTGAGTTCGATACGTGCAGGATGCTGTTTGGTCATCTGTTCTATTTCTATGGGTGCGTTGAAGGGCTTGATTCTCGGCGCGTTGAGTGTTTTAAGCAAAGGGATAAAAACGATCATTGGCATGATTAAAACTCATGCTAAAGCTGATTCGGCCAAGACCACACATCCGTTTCACAACAGGACAATTCTCCATGTCTCGTAGTCTTCCTCCGCTTTATGCCTTGCGCGCCTTTGAGGCTGCGGCTCGCCATAGTTCGTTTACGCGGGCGGGCGAAGAGCTGTCGATCACCCAGAGTGCCGTCAGCCGCCATATCAAAACCCTGGAGGCGCATTTCGCCTGCCGATTATTTCAGCGCAATGGCCGCAGCCTGCAACTCACCGAAGCCGCCCGCCTGCTGCTGCCGGGTGTTCGCGAAGGCTTTGCCGCCCTGGAACGGGCCTGCACTACCTTGCGCGCCGAAGATGACATCTTGCGTATGAAAGCCCCTTCCACATTGACCATGCGCTGGCTCCTGGCCCGCCTGAGCCGCTTTCGTCACTTGCAGGCCGGTAACGAGGTGCAACTGACCAGCGCCTGGATGGACATCGACCATGTGGACTTCAACCAGGAACCGTTCGACTGCGCCGTGCTGCTGAGCAACGGCCACTTCCCGCCTGACTGGGAGGCCACGCTGCTGTTCCCGGAGATGCTGATCCCGGTCGGTGCCCCCAACTTGCAGGATGAACACCCCTGGGACGCCAAGCGACTGGCCGCCACTGAGTTGCTGCACCCCACGCCTGATCGCCGGGACTGGCGCCGCTGGCTTGACTGCATGGGCCTTGGCGGCCAGGTGTCGCTCAAGGGCGGGCAAGTCTTCGACACCCTGGAGCTGGGCATGATTGCCGCTGCCCGGGGCTATGGCGTATCGATGGGCGACTTGCTGATGGTGGCCGAAGACGTTGCCCAGGGCCGCTTGAGCCTGCCGTTCAAGGCCGCGGTGGCCAGTGGTGAGAATTATTATCTGGTCTGGCCCAAGACCCGTCCCGGCGGCGAGCGCCTGCGGCGTCTCAGCGACTTTTTGCAGCATGAAGTCGCTGCGATGGAACTGCCGGTGGTGCAGCGGTTGGGGTAAGCCGGCCCCATCACCCGCTCACCGGTCGATACTGCAATGCCTCTGCCAGGTGCTTGCGCTCAATGCTCGCCGCCTGCTCCAGATCCGCCAGGGTGCGCGCCACCTTGAGCAACCGGTGAGCGGCCCGAAGTGACAGAGTCATTCGCTCACAGGCCGCCTCCAGCCATGCAGTGTCGACGTCACTCAACGTGCATTGGGCCCGCACGCCTGGCAGGTCGAGAAAAGCATTGGCGCAGCCCTGGCGTTGCAACTGGCGCTCACGGGCCGCGGCCACCCGCACGGCCGCACTGGCCGTGGTGTCGTCCGGGGCGAGAGGATGGTTGAGGGCGGTGCTTTCGCGGGCCACGGTCAAATGCAGATCAATGCGATCGAGCAAAGGGCCAGAGAGTTTGTTGCGGTAACGCTGGATCTGTTGCGGGGTGCAGCGGCAGCGGCCCGTGGGCTCACCCAGATATCCACAGGGGCAGGGGTTCATCGCCGCAACCAGCTGGAAGCGCGCCGGAAAGCGCATGCGATCCCGGGCACGGGCGATCACGATAAAGCCTGACTCCATGGGCTCTCTCAACACTTCCAGCACCTTGCGGTCGAACTCGGGGAACTCATCGAGAAACAACACCCCGTGATGGGCCAGGGTGATCTCGCCGGGTTGCGGCTTGGAGCCGCCGCCCACCAATGCCGGGCCGGAGGCAGAATGGTGCGGCTGGCGAAAAGGGCGCTGTGGCCAGCAACTCAACGGCACATGACTGGCCACCGACTGGATGGCCGCCACTTCCAGCGCCTCTTGCTCGTTGAGTGGCGGCAACAAGCCGGGCAGCCGGCTGGCCAGCAGGGTTTTGCCGGTGCCGGGCGGGCCGGTGAACAATAAATTATGGCTGCCAGCTGCGGCGATCAACAGCGCCCGCTTGGCTGAAAGCTGACCCTGGACATCGCTCAAGTCGGGGTAGGGCTTGACCACGTGCAGCAATCCGCTGGCGACATAGGGCTCGATCACCGAGCGCCCGGCGAAATGCGCCACCACCTGCAACAGATGTTCGACCGCGATCACCCGCAACCCGCAAGCCAGGCAAGCCTCTTCGGCATTGGCCAGCGGCACCACCAGGGTCCGGCCCGCCGCCCGCGCCGCCAGTGCGGCAGGCAACACGCCCTGAACGGGCCGGATCGCGCCCGACAGGGCCAACTCACCCAGACACTCCACCTGTTCCAGCGCCGCAGCAGGCAATTGCCCGCTGGCGGCCAGAATGCCCAGAGCAATGGCCACATCAAAGCGCCCGCCGTCCTTGGGCAGATCGGCGGGTGCGAGATTGAGAGTGATACGCCGGGCCGGGAAATCAAGCGCGCAATTAAGAATCGCGCTGCGCACCCGGTCCTTGCTTTCCTTGACCGCAGTTTCGGGCAACCCGACCAGGGTTAACGCCGGCAACCCATTGGCCAGATGCGCTTCGACCGTAACCGCTGGCGCCTCCACGCCGACCTGGGCGCGGCTGTAAACGATAGCCAGAGCCATGACTCATTCCTTGAGTTTGCAAAAAATGCATCCTGCGCGAGTCGTCGACCAAGGTCAGGGGGGGAATGGATACGGGATGTGAATGGGTACGCAAAACACTGGGGATTCCGAGCTTGTTCGCGATACAGGAAACTTGATTCATCTGACGGTGCGAAGCGATGCCATCGCTGGCAAGCCAGCACCTGCAGGAATTACTGGGGGCTGGCTGATTTTTCTGCACATGTCCTATAGCGCTTTGGTCCCCAGGTCCTCGGCAAAGCGTAACAAGTAGCCATCCGGGTCGAGCACCAAAAAGTTGCGCTCGCCAAACAGCACGTCGTTGCTGCGATACCAGCGTTCTTCGAGGGGTTTGCGCAAGGTGTGGCCTGCCGCTTCAAGGCGGCCAATCAGGCCCGGGGCGTGCGGGCACTTGATCGAGAGGTTCATGCCGCGACCGAACGGCGGCTCCAGTGGGCCGACACGCCAGGACGACTCTTCAAGGTCGTCCTGCTCCAGCATCAACTGGCTGCCATGGAACGACAAAAACGCAAAATGATGCTCGGGCCGCTGGTACTCGATCTTGAAGCCGAGCACCTCACAGTAGTAGTGCAAGCTGCGGGCAAGATCCGAGACGATCATCTCGGGCACCAAAGGGTTCATGACCAGCATGTGAAAACGTCCTTGTTTTTGTGATACGCACCGCCGTTGAGCATTACTCGGTAGGCGGCAACAGCCTGGATTCCAGCTCGGCCACTTTGGCCTCCAGGCTTTCGAGGCGCGCACGGGTGCGGGCCAGGACCACCATCTGGCTGTCGAATTCTTCGCGGCTCACCAGGTCCAGTTTGCTGAAGCCACTTTGCAGCAAG
>JBILYW010000315.1:0-4804 GCA_044377555.1 Pseudomonas sp. | reverse complement strand
ACACCCGCGGCGAATGCGCTGAGGGTGAGTTCGGGCATGCCGATGTATTCGCCGATGGCGCGCACCAGATTCACGCTGCCGAAGTAAATCAGCAACACCCAGAGCAGTTCGGGAACGCCGCGAACCAGGGTCGAATAGGCGCCGCCCAACCATCTAAGCGGTTTGTAGGGGGATGTTTTGGCCAAGGCACCGAGCAATCCGAGCACCAGGCCCAGACACAGCGCAGTGAGTGCCAGTTTGACGGTCATCAGCGCGCCAGCGGCAAGCGCCGGGCCGAATCCGTATAGATCGATAGTCATGGGGTAGGCAGGCTTTGCTAGGGACCGGCGCGCCCGCAGGCGCACCGGTCAGGCAGGTCAGTAGATGCTGAACGGGAAGTACTTGTCGTTGATCTTCTTGTAGGTGCCGTCTTCAACGATTTCCTTGAGGGCCAGGTTCAGCTTGGCGCGCAGTTCGTTGTCGCCTTTACGCAGAGCGATGCCGACCTTGTCGTCTTCGTTGACCGGTTCACCCTTGAACTCGTAAGCCTGGCCCGCCGGGCTTTTGAGCCAGTCGTAGTTGGCGTACTTGTCAGCCAGCAGCGCGTCAACACGGCCCGAAGTCAGGTCGAGGTAGGCGTTTTCCTGGGTGTCATACAAGGAGATGGTCGCGTCTGTGCCCAGGTTGTCATCCAGCCAGGTAGCGGCCTGGGTTGAACGCTGGGTGCCCAGGGCCTTGCCCTTGAGCGAAGCGAGGTCGGTTTTGAAATCGACTTTTTTCGGAGCAATGAACTGCTGCTTGTTGGAATAGTACGGGTCGGTGAAATCGACCGCTTGCTTGCGCTCGTCAGTGATCGACAGCGACGACACAATGAAATCGTACTTTTTGGCGTTAAGCGCCGGGATGATGCCGTCCCAGTCGGAGGTCACGATCTCGCACTCGGCCTTCATCTTGGCGCACAGGGCCATGGCGATGTCCGGGTCGAAGCCGACGACTTCACCACTGGCGTTTTTGTTATTGAACGGTGGGTAAGCACCTTCAATCCCCACTTTGTACTTATCCACAGCCAAGGCATTGGCGCTGAAAACCAGTGTGGCGGCAGCGGCCAGGAGAAGCTTTTTATAGTTCTGCATTCGTATTGCTCCGTTAGCGGTTGCTGGACATGAATTGTTTACAACGCGCCGAAACCGGGTTGTCGAACACCTGTTCTGGCGACCCTTGCTCTTCGATCAGGCCTTGGTGCAAAAACACTACTTCGGTGGACACCTGACGGGCAAAGCCCATCTCATGGGTGACCAGCAGCATAGTGCGACCTTCTTCGGCGAGTGCGCGGATCACACTAAGTACTTCTTGAACCATTTCCGGGTCAAGTGCCGATGTCGGCTCGTCGAACAGAATGACTTTGGGTTGCATGGCCAGGGTGCGGGCAATCGCTGCACGCTGTTGCTGACCGCCAGACAACTCGGACGGGTAGGCATGGCGCTTTTCGGCAATGCCAACCTTGGCCAGCAATGCTTCGGCCACTTCGATCGCCTCGGCCTTGCTTTGCCCCAGTACCCGACGTGGTGCCTCGATAATGTTGTCGAGGATGGTCATGTGCGGCCACAGGTTAAAGTTTTGAAACACAAAACCCAGTTCACTGCGCATGCGATTGATCTGCTTGCCATCGGCCGCGACCAGTTCGCCATTTTTGGCTTTCTTGAGTTTGAGCTCTTCCCCGGCGACCACGATCTGGCCTTCGTGGGGGTTTTCCAGCAGGTTGATGCAGCGCAACAGGGTGGACTTGCCGGAACCGGAAGAACCCAGGATCGAGATCACGTCGCCGTCGCGTGCGGTCAGCGAGATACCTTTAAGTACCTCAAGCTCGCCGTAGCGTTTGTGCAAGTTGCGGATTTCAAGCGCGGGCGTGGCCAAAGCCATGTGCGTTCCTCATTGTGTTCGGGTGCGACCCTGCTGTTGGGCGGCCTTCCTGGCGATGGCCAAGCTAGCATAGGGTCGCAGTGGCAACCAACCGCCCTGACGGCACAAAAAAGCGAGGGGGTGGTCATGTGTCGCATCGCTACAGCAGACTGTCGCGCCGACAACAACCGACCCCTTGTTTCGCCGTTTGGCCAGACAGGTGTCGCGTAAAAAAGGTCGCGATGGTGCCAGTTTTGGCCCGGTGTTGGAAGCGCGAACCTACTAAAGGTCAAAGATGCGCACCGCTTTTGGGCCATATGGGCAGTTTTGGGTATTATTGGTGCGTCGTGGGCCGTGTAACTGAGTGTTACGGTAACGAATTGGCAAAAAGCCATTACGCTCAATGGGTTGCAATGTCTGTTGCAAATCGTTGCAGCCCGCGCAAACCGTGCCTTTGTCACATTCTGGCTCAGTTATTGCGTCAAAGATTCTAAACGCCCCGTTGGTTACTTTTTACGAAAGTCAACGCGGGTGCTCGGAATGGCTTCAATGAAAGGTAGTCCCAATGAGCAATACGCAATCCTCTAACGGCCTGGAACAAGGGCTCAAGCCACGGCACGTGACCATGCTGTCGATTGCCGGGGTCATCGGTGCCGGCTTGTTTGTCGGCTCCGGACACGCGATTGCCCAAGCGGGTCCTGCGGTACTGCTGGCTTACGCGGCAGCCGGTACGCTGGTGGTGTTGGTGATGCGCATGCTGGCCGAAATGGCCGTCGCATCCCCAGACACCGGTTCGTTCTCCACCTACGCCGACCGTGCCATCGGGCATTGGGCCGGTTTTACCATTGGCTGGCTGTACTGGTGGTTCTGGGTGCTGGTTATCCCGCTGGAAGCTGTCGCGGCCGGCACCATCCTGCATGCCTGGTTCCCCGGCACGGCGATCTGGGTGTTCACCCTGGTCATCACCCTGTTGCTGACGGCCACCAACCTGTTCAGCGTCAAGAACTACGGCGAGTTCGAGTTCTGGTTTGCGCTGGTCAAGGTACTGGCGATCATTGGCTTCATTATCCTGGGCATGCTGGCGATTTTCGGCTTGCTGCCTACCAGCCAGGTCAGCGGCGTCTCGCATCTGGTCGACACCATCGGCTTTATGCCGAACGGCATGGGCGCCGTACTGGCCGCCATGCTGACCACCATGTTCTCGTTTATGGGTACTGAAATCGTCACCATCGCGGCGGCGGAGTCCAAAGACCCAAGCAAACAGATCACCAAGGCCACCAACTCGGTGATCTGGCGGATTGGCTTGTTCTACCTGGTATCGATCTTCATCGTTGTGGCCCTGGTGCCGTGGAACGATCCGGGCCTGGCCCAGTTCGGCTCCTACCAGACCGTACTTGATCGCATGGGCATCCCGAATGCCAAGCTGATCGTGGATATCGTGGTATTGATCGCGGTAACCAGCTGCCTGAACTCGGCGCTCTACACCTCCTCGCGGATGCTGTACTCGTTGAGCAAGCGCGGTGACGCACCGGCTGCGGCCAAGCGCACCAACGCAGCGGGCACGCCTTACTGGGCAGTGATGATGTCCACCGGCGCAGCCTTTGTGGCTGTATTTGCCAACTACGTGGCCCCGGCTGCGGTGTTCGAATTCCTGCTGGCCAGCTCTGGCGCCATTGCGTTGCTGGTGTACCTGGTAATTGCCATATCGCAACTGCGCATGCGTCAAAAACGTACGGCGCTGGGTGAGGAAATCTCGTTCAAAATGTGGCTGTTCCCGGGCCTGACCTGGGCGGTGATCGTATTCATCGTGGCCATTTTGACGCTCATGCTGTTCCAGGAAGCGCACCGCGTTGAAATCATGACCACCGGTTTGCTGAGCATTCTGGTGGTGTCGGCTGGCCTGCTTGTGGCTCGCCGTCGACGTATTGAGAAGTTGGGGGCAACGGTACTCAACTGAGGCCAGGAAGGCTTTCACTGTTGAGTCCACAATCAAGGCCGCCATCCTCAGGGATGGCGGCCTTTTTTGTGGGGCAAAGAACGCGAACAAGTGACCGCTGATCGTTATCTGCGTATTTTTTCCCACTCAGTGGGAATCGAGTTTCAGCTAATGGGAAACTCGGTGCACCATGCCCGCAAGAGCATGAGGCCGATATGAACTACAACACGCCCACTGATCGCTTGCTGCAAATCCTCGTCACCTTGGGGCAATCCGGCGAGGCGATCTCCGCCAAAGAACTGTCCGAGCAACTGGCACAGCCGCTCAGCAGCACCTATCGCCATCTCAAGACCCTGCTGCGCTGGGGGCTTGCCGAAGAGAACGGTCAGGGTCGCTATTTGCCGGGGCCAACCTGTTTGCAACTGGCCAAGAAATTCGACCGCGAAGCCGTGCTGGTGACCCTCGCCAAGCCGGAACTCAAGCGCCTGGCCGAGCAAAGCCAGGAAAGCGTGGCGTTGATGGTGCCCAGCAATGGCCAGGCGATTTGCATCGAGCTGGTCGACAGCCCGCAACCGCTGCGTTGCTGCTACCAAAAAGGGCTGGCCCAGCCGCTATTGGTCGGTGCGTCTGCGAGAGTGCTGTTGGCCTATATGGATGAGGCGCAAAGCCTGTCGGCTCTTTTGGCGCAAGGCGTCGAAAGCGAGGAAGTCGCCACGTACCAACGCAGTTTTGCCGAGATCCGCGCTGCCGGTTATGCCGTGAGTGTGAGTGAAATCGACGACGGCATTTGGGGTATCAGCGCGCCGTTGCTCGACAGCCGCAATCGCCTGCAAGGCGCCATCAGCCTCATGGCTCCTGCCTCCCGGGCGCACACCCGCAGTGAACGCCTGATCCGCTGGACCCAAGACGTGGCCCTGCGCCTGAGCGCCCGGCTCGACTGAATTTGACTGGAGTTTCAAGCATGACTGCTGTTTCTGACATGCCCCTGTG
>JBILYW010000314.1:0-4817 GCA_044377555.1 Pseudomonas sp. | reverse complement strand
TTGCTCGCGATGCAGGCGCTGCGGTCTGTCAGGAAAACCGCAGGGATACCATCGCAGGCAAGCCAGCTCCCACAGGTTGGGTGATGTGCATGACGGCAGGATAGATGTGGGAGCGGGCTTGCTCGCGCTGCGTTTTGCCGCGCAAGCCAGCTCCCACAGGTTTAGCCGCGCCCAGGCAGCATGCGCAGCAGGGTGTTGTCCTTGATCAGGTAGTGGTGCGCCAGGCCTGCCACGGCGTGCAAGCCGATCAGCCAGTAGCCGATGGTGCCGCCCAGTTCGTGCCAGCTCTTGATTTGCTTGGCGAAGTCCACGTCCTTGAGGGTCAGGGCAGGCAGATCAAAACCGTAGAAGAACACGGTCTTTTCGTTGTAGCTGAGGATCAGGTAACCCAGTACCGGCATGGCGATCATGAACAGGTACAGCGCCCAGTGCATCAAGGTGGCGAGGGCCGTTTGCCAGGCGGGTGGCGTCGGGGTGATCTTGGGGGCCGCGCCCAGGGTGCGGGCCAGCAGTCGCAGCCAGACCAGTGCGAACACCGTCAGGCCAAGCATGAAGTGTGCGTCTTTCATCAGGTTTCGACCGGCACTGTCCTTGGGGAAGATCCCGCGCAGTTCGATCGTGGAGTAGATCAGGACAAACAGCAGCACCATGAACCAGTGCAGGGCGATGGACATTCGGCTGTAGCGATCGGCGGTGCTTTTCCAGGACATGGTGTTTCCTCACAGTTCAGGTCTAAAACCTCCGTTCTTGCATGACGGAGTAGGGTTACTTTAAACGGGTTGTGCAATTTTGCCCTTGAGATGTGTCAGTTATCGGGGTTTCCCGGCACATTTGGCCAAAGATCGGACACCAGAAACAAGCGTTCGGCCTCTTCCCAGTTTCCCTCTTCGTTTTCTGTCAGCCGGACCAGGAGCTGTGCCGGCGCCTGGGGGTGCAGTTCTGCCCGCCAGATGTCGAGCTGTTGCCGGGTCCATAAACCTTCAGGCTCATAGTGCGCGGGGGCCAGCCAGGCGTGCCGGGGCAGGGGCTGCCAGCAGCCGGCCGGGCTTTGGCGGACGAAGGCCGGCCAGTCGCTCTGGTGCAACCAGCGCCCGCGCAGATGTTGCGGGTTGGCGCCGGCCGGCGACGCTGAATGCCCTGGCCACGGATACAGCAGATAGCCGCCCAGCCACAGATGTGCGCTGAAAGCCTGGATATCAAGGTCGGCGAGGATTTCGCAGCTTTCCGGGCGGCTGGACATGGGCAACTGGTGCTGGCTGAAGTGCCTGAGCTTGCGGTCCAGGCGGTCGTTGCTGCCGGGGCCCAGCCATTGCGCAGGGTCCATGCCGTCACCGTCCTGGGGGCCGAGGTAGAGTTTGATCGCCAGTTCAAGGTGATGAACGCCGTCACGGTCACGCAGCAGCAAATCCAGTTCGCCCAGGGTGTGGCCGCCCCGGCGGATCGGCAGGTTGGCGGCGATCAGTTCGACGCCCGGGGCATGCTGCACCGCAAATTGCCACAGCCGTTCGTAATAGCGCCCCAGTCGCCGGGTGGTCGCCAGTGCCAGCCAGTGCTGCAACGGCTCGCTGTGCCTGTCCAGCGCCCGCAGCCAATGCTCCAGCCGGTCGGGTGCCTGCACCCAGTCGCTGCCTGCCAGGGGATGACGCTGTGGCCAGGGCGTTTGAGTCAGCATCGGCGGGGCGAGAATGACCCACGCCAGATCGCGCACCTCAGGGTGACGCAATTGGCGGGGCAAGTTGAGCAAGTCAGGGAAGAGGGTCATTGTGCGAGCATAGCTGTTTGCTCAAGGGCTGAAAGGGTTTTGTCTATCGCGCGCTTTCGCCCATAATCTCTGTTTTCGCACGTATTGAACCCCGCAGGAGCCCCATGGAGCAATTTCGAAATATCGGCATCATTGGTCGTCTGGGCAGCTCGCAAGTGCTCGACACGGTTCGCCGACTGAAAAAATTCCTGCTTGAGCGGCACATGCACGTGATCCTCGAAGACACCATTGCCGAAGTTTTGCCTGGTCATGGCCTGCAAACCTCCTCACGCAAGATGCTCGGCGAAGTCTGCGACATGGTGATTGTGGTCGGCGGCGACGGCAGCTTGCTGGGCGCGGCCCGTGCGCTGGCCCGGCACAATGTTCCGGTGCTGGGCATCAACCGTGGCAGCCTGGGCTTTTTGACCGATATCCGCCCGGACGAGCTGGAGGTCAAGGTGGCCGAAGTGCTCGACGGCCACTACCTGGTTGAAAACCGCTTTCTGCTGCAAGCCGAAGTCCGCCGTCACGGCGAAGCCATCGGCCAGGGCGATGCCCTTAATGATGTGGTGCTGCACCCCGGCAAATCCACGCGAATGATCGAATTCGAACTGCATATCGACGGTCAGTTCGTGTGCAGCCAGAAGGCCGACGGCCTGATTGTCGCAACCCCCACCGGCTCCACGGCGTACGCGATGTCGGCCGGTGGCCCGATCATGCACCCCAAGCTCGACGCCATTGTGATCGTGCCGATGTACCCCCACACCCTCAGCAGCCGCCCGATCGTGGTCGATGGCAACAGCGAGCTGAAAATCGTGGTGGCCAAGGACATGCAGATCTACCCGCAAGTCTCGTGCGATGGCCAGAACCATTTCACCTGTGCCCCGGGCGACACCATCACCGTCAGCAAAAAGGCGCAAAAGCTGCGCCTGATCCACCCCCTGGACCACAACTACTATGAAGTGTGTCGGACCAAGCTCGGCTGGGGCAGCCGACTGGGCGGTAGGACTGACTGATGCTCGATCCAGCGCGCAGTTACGATTTGATCGGTGACGTGCATGGCTGTGCTCATACCCTTGAGCACCTGCTGGAGCGTCTTGGCTATCGCAAACTCGCCGGTATCTGGCGACACCCGCAACGGATGGCGGTGTTTCTCGGTGACATCATTGACCGCGGCCCGCGTATCCGCGAGTCGCTGCATATCGTTTACGACATGGTCAAGGCCGGTCAGGCGTTGTGCCTGATGGGCAACCATGAATTCAACGCGCTGGGCTGGTGCACACCTGCGCCTGCCGGCAGCGGCAAGCAGTTTGTGCGCGAGCACACCCCGCGCCATGCCCGCCTTATCCATGAAACCCTTGAGCAGTTCGAGCACTACCCGGGTGAATGGAACGAGTTCGTGAAGTGGTTCTACGACATGCCGCTGTTTGTAGACGCCGGGCGTTTCCGGGTGGTGCATGCCTGCTGGGATGCCGACGTGATCGCCACCTTGCGCGCACAGTTTGCGGACGGCTGCATCGACGAGCATTTTCTGCAGGCCGCAGCCGTACCGGAAAGCTTTGCCAACCTGAGTTTCAATCGACTGTTGCGCGGTACCGACATGCGGCTGCCCGATGGCATGACCCTGACCGGCGGGGATGGTCTGACCCGGGCGTTTTTCCGTACCAAGTTCTGGGAAGACGATCCCAAGACCTACGGCGATATCGTGTTCCAGCCCGATGCATTGCCCGAACAGGTGGCGCAAAAAGCGCTGTCATCCACGCAGAAGGGTGCGTTGTTGCGCTACGGCAACGATGAACCCCTGTTGTTTGTCGGGCATTACTGGCGCAGTGGCCGGCCCGCACCGATCCGGCCCAACCTGGCATGCCTGGACTACAGTGCCGTTTTGTACGGCAAGCTGGTGGCTTACCGCCTGGACCAGGAAACCCGCCTGGACCCGAACAAGTTTGTGTGGGTCGATGTAGATCGCCCAGAGGCTATTCAATGAGTGCTGTTGCTGTTTTACGTTTGCCGCTGTCGACTGATCTCAGCGGTTTTGTGGGCTTGCTCAAGCGCATGCAAGTGCCGCATCGGGTCAGCGAAGAAGCGGGCGAGCTGGTGCTGTGGGCACCCGAGACCATCGTCGACGATGTACGCAGTCTGTATCAGCGTTTCCCCATGGGCGACCCCGAGCATGAACTGCCCATCGTTGAGCGCCCGGCCCCCGTGCCCCGGCCCGGTTTTGCCCAGCAATTGCGTGCCAGCCCGGCCACGGGCATCGTGTTGCTGCTGTGCGTTATCGTGGCGGCGGTGACGCAATTGGGCGACAACCTGTCCACCCTGAGCGGGCTGACGTTTGTCGATTTCAGCATTCGCGGCCAGTACATCCAGTTCAGCCCGCTGTCCGAGACCCTGGCGTCGGGGCAGTGGTGGCGGCTGTTTACCCCGATGCTGATTCACTTCGGCTTCCTGCACATCGCCATGAACGGCATGTGGTACTGGGAGCTGGGGCGGCGCATTGAAATGCGTCAGGGCAGCATCAACCTGATCGGGCTGAGCTTGTTGTTCAGCCTGGTGTCCAACTTTGCCCAGTACCTGTTTGGTGGCCCGAGCCTGTTTGGCGGGTTGTCGGGCGTGCTGTACGGCCTGTTGGGGCATGTATGGATTTACCAGAAAATGGCGCCCAACCCCATGTACAACCTGCCTCGCGGGGTGCTGGTGATGATGCTGGTGTGGCTGGCGCTGTGCATGTCGGGGCTGGTGTCGATGATCGGTTTTGGCCAGATCGCCAACGCGGCCCATGTGGGCGGCTTGTTGATCGGTTGCCTGACCGGTCTGCTGGGCGGGCTGTGGGCGCGGCGCAAACAGGCTGTATAGAATTCGAATTGTCGTGTGGGAGCGGGCTTGCTCGCGATTCAGGCAACCCGGTGTGCCTGAATCAACGGGTTGATGCCATCGCGAGCAAACCCTCTCCCACAGATAAAAATGTCATCTGATTTTTAAAGAGTGGAAACAGAACCATGTCCTCTTTCAACGAAATGATCCAAAACATCACCCCCGAGATCTACCAGAGCCTGAAACTGGCGGTCGAAATCGG
>JBILYW010000313.1:0-4821 GCA_044377555.1 Pseudomonas sp. | reverse complement strand
CGCCCAACTTCAAGGTTTGAGTGTTAAACGACATGTGCCTGCTCCTGTTGGATTTCTTGTCAGAGTTGGGTGATCAGTACTGCCGGGCTTTGGTCAGTGCCAGGCTGGATTTCTGTGCCGCCGCATCGGTGCGGGCGCTGGTGGACACCTGCGCCACACCGACCCGCCACCAGGTCAGGTAGCTGTGGATCATGGTTTTGGGCAGCACCTTGATGTCGATCAGGGTCGATACCGTCTGCAAGCGCGCATCGGCCAGGGCCGCGTGCAATTGTTCAAGGGTGCTGACCTTATAGGTCTTGCAGCCGTAGGCCGCCGCGCTCATGGCGAAATCCACGGGCACAAAACCACCGTCCAGCTTGCCGGTTTCAGGGTTGCGGAAACGGAACTCGGTGCCGAAGCTGTCCATCCCGTTGCCCATCTGCAAGTTGTTGATGCAGCCGAAGGTCATGTTGTCGAACAGCACCACGTTGATCTTGCGCCGCTCCTGGATCGAGGTCGCCAGTTCGGAGTGCAGCATCATGTACGAACCGTCGCCCACCAACGCGTACACCTCACGTGCGGGTTCGGCGAGTTTGACCCCCAGCGCGGCGTTCACCTCGTAGCCCATGCAGGAGTAGCCATACTCCAGGTGATAGGTGTTCACCCCCTTGCTGCGCCACGCCCGCTGCAGGTCGCCAGGCAGGCTGCCCGCGGCCGCCACGATCACCGCATCGTCAGCCAGGGTGTGATTGAGCACGCCCAGCACCTGACTCTGGGTCAGGCACGAGCCGGTCAGCTCGATAAACTCGCGCAGCACTGCCGGGTCCAGGTGGTCGGTGATTTCGGGAGCAAAGTCCGGTTGCTGATAATCGACCTGGTACACCCGGTCCACTTCGGCGTCCAGCAGGGCCTTGGCCTGTTGCGGGGCATCGCCCCAGCTTGAGCGATAACCGCTGTTTTCGAGGGTCTCGGCCAGCGCCTCAAGCCCGGCTTTGGCATCGGCCAGCAACTGCACGCCGTCAAGTTTGAGCGCATCGCAAGGGCTGATATTGAGGTTGAGAAACTCCACCTGCGGGTGCTGAAACAGCGACTTGGACGAGGTGGTGAAATCGGTGTAGCGGGTACCGATACCGATAATCAGGTCTGCGTCCCGGGCCAGCATATTGGCGGCCAGGCAGCCGGTTTCGCCAATGCCGCCGACGTTCAGCGGGTGCGCGGAAACGATGGCGCTTTTACCGGCCTGGGTTTCGGCAAACGGAATATCAAAGCGCTCGGCAAACGCCTGCAACGCTGCATTGGCAGCGGAGTACTTGACCCCGCCGCCACAGATGATCAGCGGTTTGCGCTTGCGCTCAACGATGGCCCGGGCATCCGCCAGCATGGCCCGGGTCGGTAAACGCCGGTCGATGCGGTGCACGCGCTTTTGCAGAAAGTAATCGGGGTAGTCGTAGGCTTCGGCCTGTACGTCTTGCGGCAGGGCCAGGGTCACGGCGCCGGTTTCAGCCGGATCGGTGAGTACACGCATGGCCTGGATCGCCGCGCTCATCAATTGCTCGGGGCGGTTGATGCGATCCCAGTATTTGCTCACGGCCTTGAACGCATCGTTGGTACTGATGCTCAGGTCGTGGAACTGCTCGATCTGCTGCAACACGGGGTCGGGCTGGCGGCTGGCATACACATCGCCCGGCAACAGCAACAACGGGATGCGGTTAGCCGTGGCGGTGGCTGCGGCGGTGAGCATATTGGCTGCACCCGGCCCCACCGATGAGGTGCAGGCGTAGATCTTGCGGCGCAGGTTCTGCTTGGCAAAACCGATGGCAGCGTGGGCCATGCCCTGCTCGTTGCGGCCCTGGTGCACCACCAGGTCACCGCTGTCCTGCTCCAGCGCCTGGCCCAGCCCCAGCACGTTGCCGTGGCCAAAAATGGTGAAGATACCGGCAATGAACTTGCTCTGAACCCCATCGACTTCGACGTACTGGTTGTCGAGGAATTTCACCAGGGCCTGGGCCATGGTCAGTCGTGTCGTGCTCATGTTTGCACCTTCTTTTGTAGGGTGTGCCCGCCGGTTACTTGGCGGTCGGCATGCTGAATTCCGGGCCTTTGGCGATGCTGTCCGGCCAGCGCTGCATCACGCTTTTATAGCGGCTGTAAAAGCGGATGCCTTCTTCGCCATAGGCGTGGTGATCGCCGAACAGCGAACGCTTCCAGCCGCCAAACGAATGCCAGGCCATCGGCACCGGAATCGGCACGTTGATGCCCACCATGCCGACCTTGATCGTTCGCGCAAAGGCCCGGGCCACACCGCCGTCGCTGGTAAAGCAGGACACGCCGTTACCGAATTCATGGGCGTTGATCAGCGCCACGGCACTGGCGAAATCTGCCACGCGGACAATCCCCAGCACCGGGCCGAAAATTTCCTGCTGGTAGATGCTCATTTCCGGCGTGACGTTATCGAACAGCGTTGCGCCGACAAAAAAGCCCTCCTCGGCCCCCGGCACTTTGAGGTCGCGCCCATCGACAATCAGGTCTGCACCCTGCTCCACGCCCTGGTCAATAAAGCCGATGACCTTGGCCTTGTGCTCGGCAGTCACCAGCGGCCCCATTTCACTGTCGGGCAGCAAGCCATTGCCAACCTTGAGCCGATCAATCCGTGGCAGCAGTTTTTCGATCAGCTTGTCTGCGACGTCGCCCACGGTCACGGCAATCGAAATCGCCATGCAACGCTCGCCCGCTGAACCATAGGCTGCGCCGATCAGCGCATCCGCCGCCTGGTCGAGGTCGGCGTCGGGCATCACGATCATGTGGTTCTTCGCCCCGCCCAGTGCCTGCACGCGTTTGCCGCGGGCCGTGCCCTGCTGGTAGATGTACTCGGCAATCGGGGTGGAGCCGACAAACGAAATGGCTTCGATATCCGGGTGCTGCAACAGGCCGTCCACCGCGCTCTTGTCGCCCTGCACCACGTTGAACACGCCATCCGGCAGACCGGCTTCGGTCAGCAGGCGGGCCATCAGCAAACTGGCCGACGGATCACGCTCGGACGGTTTGAGGATGAAGCAGTTGCCCGTCACCAGCGCCAGCGGAATCATCCACAGCGGCACCATGACCGGGAAGTTGAACGGGGTCACACCGGCGCACACGCCCAGGGGCTGGCGCAGGTTCCAGTTGTCGATGCCGCCGCCGATGTTGTCGCTGAAGTCGGTCTTGAGCAACGCCGGCGCGCCACAGGCGTACTCGACGATTTCGATGCCGCGCGTCACTTCGCCCTTGGCATCGGAGAACACTTTGCCGTGCTCGCGGCAGATGATTTCGGCCAGCTCATCATGGTGCTCGTCGAGCAGTTGCTTGAACTTGAACATCACCCGCGCACGGCGCAAGGAAGACTGTTCGGACCACGCCGGGAACGCCTTGAGCGCCGAGGCCACGGCCTCGTCTACCGTCTGCTGGCTGGCCAGTGCCACCCGTGCCTGCACGGCACCGGTAGCCGGGTTGAATACATTGCTGAAACGCTCGGCGCCTGAATCCTGAACCTGGCCGTTGAGGTAGTGGCCGATGACCGGGGTAGTGCTCATTCTTGTTGTTCTCCGAAAAAGGTTAAAGATCCATCAGCCAGCTGTGCTGAGGGTCGTTGTGAAATTGCCAGACGCGTTTGGGCCCCGCCATGACGTTCAGGTAGTAAGACTCATAGCCATACGGCACGCTGACCGGGTGATACCCCTTGGGCACCACCACCAG
This sequence comes from Pseudomonas sp., assembly GCA_044377555.1. Classification (GTDB taxonomy): domain Bacteria; phylum Pseudomonadota; class Gammaproteobacteria; order Pseudomonadales; family Pseudomonadaceae; genus Aquipseudomonas. The sequence continues at coordinate 1,110 of JBILYW010000313.1, read as the reverse complement.
GTCGCTGTTTTCCACGGCCATGGCCTGGTCGAGGCTGCGGTCATCGGTGTAGACCCGCTGAAACACAAAGCCCTGGGGCGGGTTGATCTGGTGGTAATAGGTCTCTTCGAGAAAGCTCTGGTGCGGCAGGTCGTCGGTGTCGTGCTTGTGCGGCGGGTAGCTGGAGGAGTGACCGGACGGCGTGCGGACTTCGACCACCAGCAGCGAATGCGCAGGCTGGGTATCAGGCAGGATGTCGCACACATAGCGGGTGTTGGCGCCTTTGCCACGCACGCTGCGCTTCATCGTCTCGGGCCTGATCAAACGCGGGGGCAGCTCGGCGCTGTCTGAGCCGGGTGCAGCGCACACGGCGATTTGCACATTGCTCAAGGCCAGTACCTGGGCCTGACTGCCCGGGGGCAGGTAGACCGCGAACGGTGATTTGTCTTCGAAGACGCTGGTACGTTCGCCGATGTTTTCCCAGCTGAATAAACCGCTGGCCGCTTCACCACTGACCGTGACCCGGCCACTGAGCAGCACCAGACACAGTTCATGCCCGTCACTGCTCACCGGCAACAGTTCGCCCGGAGCCAGGCGATAAGCACCAAAACCCACATAGTCCAATGCCCCTTGCGGCAACTCGACCATGGTTTGCCCCGCGGCCTTGCTTTTGATCAGCAGATTCATTGGGCAACCCTCGCATCCAGCAACCCGCGCAGGGTCTGATAACCCTTTTGCGCATAGGCAAAACTCGGGGCTACGGCCGGGTCCTGTTCGGCTTCGACCACCAGCCAGCCGTGGTAATCGGCCGCCAGCAGCACGTCGAGCAAAGCGGCGAAATCGATATCGCCATCCCCCGGCACGGTGAAGGTGCCGTTGATGATGCAGTCCGGGAAACTCCACAGGTTATTGCGCGCCAGTTGCACCACGGCTTTGCGCACATCCTTGAAGTGCACGTGGCAGACGCGGTCGATGTGTTTGCGCAGCACCTCGATCGGCTCGCCACCGCCCATGTAGCAGTGGCCCGCGTCGAACAGCAGGCCCACATCGGGGCTGGTCAGGCGCATCAGGGTGTCGATGTCGGATGGCGATTCGACGTAGGCGCCCATGTGGTGGTGATAGGCCAGACGC
>JBILYW010000312.1:0-4826 GCA_044377555.1 Pseudomonas sp. | reverse complement strand
GCCAGTGCCCAACGCGCTTTCCAGACCTGGAAGCTGACGCCGATTGGCGCGCGGATGCGCATCATGCTCAAGCTGCAGGCGCTGATTCGCGAACACTCCAAGCGCATTGCCATCGTCCTCAGTGCTGAACAAGGCAAAACCATTGCCGACGCCGAGGGCGATATTTTTCGCGGCCTGGAAGTGGTCGAGCACGCGTGCTCCATCGGCACGTTACAGATGGGTGAATTCGCTGAAAACGTAGCAGGCGGGGTGGATACCTACACCTTGCGCCAACCGATCGGCGTCTGCGCAGGGATCACGCCTTTTAACTTCCCGGCCATGATCCCGCTGTGGATGTTCCCGATGGCCATCGCCTGCGGTAACACCTTCGTGCTCAAGCCTTCCGAGCAAGACCCGCTGTCGACCCTGATGCTGGTCGAACTGGCGATGGAGGCCGGGGTTCCGCCGGGCGTGCTGAACGTGGTGCACGGCGGCAAGGACGTCGTGGACGCACTTTGCACCCATAAAGATATCAAGGCCGTTTCGTTTGTCGGTTCAACCGCTGTCGGCACCCACGTCTATGACCTGGCAGGCCGCCACGGCAAACGCGTGCAGTCGATGATGGGCGCCAAAAACCACGCCGTGGTGCTGCCTGATGCCAACCGTCAACAAACCCTCAACGCACTGGTTGGCGCAGGTTTTGGCGCTGCCGGTCAACGCTGCATGGCCACTTCGGTTGTGGTGCTGGTGGGCGCGGCCAAGCAGTGGTTGCCGGACCTCAAGGCGCTGGCGCAACAACTCAAGGTCAATGCCGGCAGCGAGGCGGGCACCGACGTGGGCCCGGTGATCTCCAAGCGTGCGAAAGAGCGCGTGCTGGGACTGATTGAAAGCGGGATCAAAGAAGGCGCGGTGCTTGAGCTGGACGGCCGTAACGTCAAGGTCCCGGGGTTTGAGCAAGGCAACTTTATCGGCCCGACCCTGTTTTCAGGCGTTACCACCGACATGCAAATCTACACCCAGGAAATCTTTGGCCCGGTGCTGGTGGTGATTGCAGTCGATACCCTCGACCAGGCCATCGCGCTGGTCAACGCCAACCCGTTCGGCAACGGCACCGGCCTGTTTACCCAAAGTGGCGCGGCGGCACGCAAGTTCCAGACTGAAATCGATGTGGGGCAGGTCGGTATCAACATTCCGATTCCTGTGCCGGTTCCATTCTTCAGCTTCACCGGCTCCCGTGGTTCGAAACTCGGCGATCTTGGTCCGTACGGCAAGCAAGTAGTGCAGTTCTATACTCAAACCAAGACCGTCACCAGTCGCTGGTTCGATGATGAAAGCGTGAATGATGGCGTTAACACCACCATCCATCTTCGTTGAGGGCACACACCATGAACATCGCATTTATTGGCCTGGGCAACATGGGCGCGCCAATGGCGCGCAACCTGATCAAGGCCGGGCATTCGCTGAACCTGTTTGACCTGAACAAAGACATTCTGGCCGAACTGGCAGCCCTGGGCGGCCAGATCAGCACTTCGCCCCGCGAGGCCGCCAAAGGCACCGAACTGGTGATCACCATGCTCCCCGCTGCTGCCCATGTGCGCAGCGTGTGGCTGGGTGAAGACGGGGTGCTGGCGGGCATCGACCAAGGCGTGCCAGCGGTGGATTGCAGCACCATCGACCCGCAGACCGCCCGCGACGTGGCCGCCGCAGCCGCCAAACAAGGCGTGCACATGGCCGATGCGCCGGTGTCCGGCGGCACCGGTGGCGCACAGGCCGGCACCTTGACCTTCATGGTCGGCGCCAGCCAGGCCCTGTTCGACACCCTGCACCCGGTACTCGCACAAATGGGTCGCAACATAGTCCATTGCGGGGATGTGGGCACCGGCCAAGTGGCTAAAATCTGCAACAACCTGCTGCTCGGGATTTCAATGGTGGGCGTCAGTGAAGCCATGGCATTGGGCGCGGCACTGGGTATCGACAGCGAAGTGCTGGCCGGGGTGATCAACAGCTCCACCGGCCGCTGCTGGAGTTCCGAGGTGTACAACCCGTGGCCGGGCATTGTTGCAACGGCCCCTGCATCGCGCGGCTATACCGGCGGCTTTGGCGCCGAGCTGATGCTCAAGGATCTGGGGCTGGCCACTGAAGCAGCACGCCAGGCCCATCAACCTGTAGTGATGGGCGCCGTGGCACAACAGTTGTATCAGGCGATGAGTTTGCGCGGCGAAGGCGGCAAAGACTTCTCGGCCATCATCAATAGCTATCGCAAGCCCGAATAGGGCTTTTCCGGGAATCCGCGTCGGGCGGATTCCCGGTTTTTTGCGTGGGTAAAATCAGGCGAACACGAAATACTTGCGCACGGTTTCGACCACTTCCCACGTGCCTTTCATGCCCGGCTCCACGATAAAGATATCCCCGGCCCGCAGATGGATCGGTTCTTTGCCCTCAGGGGTGATGATGCAATACCCCTCGCGGAAGTCGCAGTATTCCCACTTCACATACTCCACGTACCACTTGCCGGGCGTGCAAATCCACGTGCCCATGATCTTGCTGCCGTCTTCGCTGGTGTAAGCGTTGAGGTTGACGGTATGCGGGTCGCCTTCAAGCTTTTCCCATTTGCAGGCATCGAGCACGGGCAGGGGATGGGTGTCGCGAAGCACGGTGATTGGCGCAGACATAAGACCTCCGGTGATGGGTTATCGAAACCCACCCTAACCGGGGCGCTGCTCTGGCAGATGCCTGGTTCCGACACCCAGTGACCCGAATGCGCAACTCTTCAGTGGGAGCGAGCCTGCTCGCGAACGGTCTTCGCGAGCAGGCTCGCTCCTACAGTTGAGTTCACACCCTGCTTAGTGCGTGTTGGCCAGCGCCTGGCCTTTGCTCAGGCGCAAACGGTAGAACCCGTAGATGATCAGCAACCACACCGGGATCGCATACACCGAGGCGCGGACATCGGGGATCATCCAGATCACCGAGACGATCACGGCCATAAACACCAGGCACAGCACATTGCTGAACGGGAACCAGAACGCCTTGAACGAAGGCGTTACGCCTTGTACCGCCATGGCCTTGCGGAACTTGATATGGGTTAGGCTGATCAGCGCCCAGTTGATCATCAGCGACGCAACCACCAGCGCAAACAGCAGCTCCAGCGCCTTGTGCGGCGCCACATAGTTGACCACCACACACAGCAACGTCACCAGCGCCGACACGCCCAGTGCGCGCAATGGCACGCCATTTTTGGTCAGCTTCATCAGCGCTTTTGGCGCATCACCCTGTTCGGCCAGGCCAAAGAGCATGCGGCTGTTGCAGTACACGCCGCTGTTGTAGACCGACAGCGCGGCGGTCAGCACCACAAAGTTGAGGATCTGCGCTGCGGTATCGCTGCCGATCAAGGCAAAAATTTGTACAAACGGGCTGCTGCCGTAGGCATCGCCACCGGCGCCCAGGGTGACCAGCAACTGATCCCACGGGTACAGCGCCAGCAGTACGGTCAGTGCGCCCACATAGAAAATCAGAATCCGGTACACCACCTGGTTGATAGCCTTGGGGATCACTTTTTTCGGCTCGCTGGCCTCGGCGGCGGTGATGCCCACCAGCTCCAGGCCACCGAAGGAAAACATGATAAAGGCCATGGCCATCAGTAGCCCGGTGCCGCCGTTGGGGAAAAACCCGCCGTGGCTCCACAGGTTACTGAACGACGCTTGCGAGCCGCCGGTGCCGCTGATCAGCAGGTAGCAGCCGAGCACGATCATGCCGATGATCGCCACCACCTTGATGATCGCGAACCAGAACTCCATCTCGCCGAAGACCTTCACGTTCAGCGTGTTGATCAGGTTCACCAGCACAAAGAACACCACCGCACTGACCCAGGTCGGCACCTCGGGCCACCAGAACTGGATGTACTTGCCCACCGCCGTCAGCTCGGCCATGCCCACCAGCACGTACAGCACCCAATAGTTCCAGCCCGACAGGAAGCCCGCGTAGCCGCCCCAGTACTTGTGGGCGAAGTGGCTGAAGGAGCCGGCCACCGGCTCTTCGACAATCATCTCGCCCAGCTGGCGCATGATCAGGAACGCGATAAAACCGGCAATCGCATAGCCCAGGATCATCGACGGCCCGGCCGACTTGAGTACGCCCGCCGAGCCCAGGAACAGGCCCGTGCCGATGGCGCCGCCCAAGGCGATCAGCTGGATATGGCGATTCTTCAAACCGCGTTTGAGTGTGACCGGGGGAGAGTTGTCGTCAGCCATCGGGTGCCCTGTGAGTTGTTATTCTCAATGCTTGATGAAAGTACCCGCGGCCAAAGGCGCCCCGGGTGCCGCAAGCCCCCGATAATACTAGTCAAACATAAATCCGTCGCCTTTTTGGTCGTCGCAGCGCTGCTGATTAGATCTGAAGGTGGGGAGCATCACCGGCAGCGATTGGTTCATGGATGGGGTCACCGCCGCCTACTGGCACGGTGACCTGGCGCCTTAGCAGTAAGCCAGACACTCTCATCCACTATTCACCATTAATAGTGTAAGTAAGAGGCACTTTAGCGGGTTCTATTGTTTGCCGAAGTACTTCAATACCCTTGCAGACGAGAATGGCGGTTCGTGGCCTGTCAGACTCAGCGATATTAATATGGAACTTGTTCATCACGTTACTCTGGAAGCGATGATTAGCCAGCTTGAAACGCAGCGTTTCATTGCCGGATTCCACCCACAGTTGGCAGTCAGTCGTTGGCAAAGCGTTATTATCGTCATGGTAGAGAAAGCCGTAAGCACCGTGCATGGCAGGGTAAATATAACTGCGCAACTCACCGAGGGGGTCGTAATAACCCACCAGCGTCGTGACGGGGACTCCGGATG
>JBILYW010000311.1:0-4841 GCA_044377555.1 Pseudomonas sp. | reverse complement strand
GGCCTTCAAACAACTTGAGCCCACTCTCCCCCAATGGCTGCATGACGCCACGGCCCAGACCCGGCACACCCTCAAACACAGCCATCAACAGCACCGACAGGCACTCAACCATACCGACCGCCTGCTAAGCCGCCTGCAGGGTCTGGACCTGTTCGCCGAGCCACTGCTCAAACAGGCGATCAAAACCGCCTTCGGTCTTGAACTGGATGTGCGCCATACCTACCTCGCCCACAAACTGGCCCGCCCTTCGCGCAACGATTTGGGCGGAGCGCTGGTGCTCGATACCACGCAAAACGGCCTCATCCCCAACTATCACGAAATCAGCTTGCTGGAGGCCGCCCTGGCCAACTTTACCGCCAGCGAAACCTCGCCCGGACGCTGCACCGATTGCCTGGCCATCGTGCCTTATCGCGACTCAATCAACCCTCTGGACATCGCCTTGCCCATCCGCCCCGAGGCCTTCGCGCGCGCGTGCCGAACCCTGGATCTGGGGCGACGCTATCAGGAACACCTCAAAGCCATACTCGAACCCGGGGAGGCCAGCAAACGCCGACAGATACGCGAAAGCTTGATCGCCAGCGATCAGAAAGCCCTGGCCCTGTGCGCCCACATCGCCTTGCTCAAGGGCGATATCCAGGCCGATACCCTCGTGTTGGTGCAAGAGGTTATCGCCGACAGGCCCCATGTTCAGTGGCATGGCAAACCCGTGCGCTACAGCCGCCTGAAAATACTCAACTGCGTGCTCAGTGGCATCCTGCTGATCAGCTGCGACCGCTCAGCCGCCACACCGGAGCGGGTGCTGATCTACATCCCCGGGGATGACACCCGGCCGCTCAAGGAGTATGCGTCGTACCGGGCGTGCATCGACGACCTGCTGCAGCGTTTGAAAAGCGCCAGGTTCCGCCAGTTTTTTGCCCGGTTTGTGGGGCTCAGCCAGCAGGGAGCGTTTTTCTCCGGGCTCAAGCACAGCTTTGACCCGCACAATCGGCTTTCCCATATCGATGACTACAGTGACACGGCCAAAGGGCTGGAGTTTGCGGACGAGTTTATCGGCGACCTGTGGCTCAACCGCTGCGATGTCCAGCTTCGAAAACTGTTCAGCGACGCCCAAACCGCTGCGGTGCCCACAGATAAGCAAGACGCACGCGAGCGGCTCAGCCGTCTGGAAGGCTTTTTCAACGCCGCCATCGATACCTTTAACGTCGCAGCGTTTTTCATTCCCGGGGTCGGGCAAATCATGCTGCTGGTGGGCTGCGCACAAATGCTCAACGACGCGTTTACCGGAATCGAAGCCTGGGAGCAGGGAGACATCGATCAGGCCTGGGGCCACCTGGCCAGTGTCGCCCTGAATGTCGGGTTTATCGCCACCTCCAGCCAGGTGCTGCCTGCAATTGAGCACAGCTCGCTGGTTGACGGTTTGCAGCCGGTGACCCTGCCCGACAGCGAAACCCGCCTTTGGAAGCCGGACTTGAGCCCCTATGAATTCGACCCAGTACCCGCCGCGTTGCAGCCCAACGATAGAGGACTGCATCAGTACAACGGCGCTGAGTGGCTGAGCGTTGAAGGCAAGACCTACCGCGTGGAGCAAGGCCCGCGCAGCCCGGGTTATCGGATCAAACACCCCGACCGGCCCCAGTTTTACGCCCCCCGGGTGCAACACAACGGCCAGGGCGCCTGGCTGATCGAAACCGAGCAGCCGCTGCAATGGAGCGACAGCCAGCTATTCAAGCGCTTGAGCCCGGTCAACGCCAGCTTCAGCGATGAAGAAGCCGCGCGCATTCTGGCCATCACCCAGACGGAGCCCGACGTACTGCGCCGCATTCACGCAGATGGCTTGCCGACACCCGCACTGCTGGCCGACACCGTGCAACGCTTCAAAATCGATCGGGACATTGAGCGTTTCATCGCGCAGATGCAAAGCCCCGACCCGGCAGAGCGGCAAAAAGCCGACCCGCAAAGCCAATTGCAACTGCTGACCAGCGATGAGTTGTGGCCCAGGAGCAAAGTCTTGCGCGTGATCGGTCACGAGGGCGAAGTCATTGCCCAATACCCCAAGGCCGAGGGGCATCTGCCGCGGATACACATTCTGGAGTCGCAACTGCAAAACGGCGACCTGCTGAGCACCGTCCTGCAAACCCTGGACGACACCGAGACCCGCCTTCTATTGGGCGAAAGCCCGGCCCCGGGCGATACGCTATCGAACCATGCCGTGAGGACAGCCCGTCTCTACAGCACGCTGGTGCGCATGGCGCAGGCAAAACGGGTCGAGCTGTTCGACTCACGCTACGACGCCGCACATATGAGCCCCAACCCACAGGTATCGCTACTGCAAGATACGTTTCCCGGGCTCACAGTAAGGTCGGCCCAGGAGCTGATCTGGCATGCCGATCTGGAAGAACTGCAGCAATTGCTCGACCACAACACCCTCGCCCCGCGCCTTCAAGAAGAGGCCAGATGGCACGTGCTGCAAACGCGGGCCAACCGTGCTTATGAAGGTTTGTTTCTGGACTCGGTGGCCAGCGCCGACAGCGAGTGGCTTGCACTGAAGACCATTGAGGCGATGCCCGGCTGGTCGGCCGACATCCGCCTGGAAGTGCGCGAAGAACACTTTGCCGGAAAACTGCTGAACAGCATCGGCAGCCAGGATGCACCGATTCGCAAAGTCCTGATCAAGACACAAAACCTCTACAGCGCCCGCGATGCCGACAACCTGCAACTGCACGGCCCGGACGACCTGTACAGCGCAGTGCTGCACGCCCTGCCTGACCGGGAGCGCAAGGCATTGGGCCTGCCCCATGTCGGCCAGGGGCAAAGCCTGAAACAGTCCGTGCGTCAGCGACCGCTATTGCCCCGCTTACCGGTACAGCTTTATCTGGATTACCCACCCGTGGCGCCCTACTTTGAATCGCCCATGCGCCTGGCCAGCGGACGAGAAAGTTATCCCTTGCTCGGCGGCGACACCCCCGGTCAAAACCTGCCATCGCTGGGGCAACTGACGCAGCGCCTGTTTCCCGGCTTCAACCCGATAGATAAAACCCGCTTTCTTGCCACACTGCCCGAAGACCCCGTGCTCGCCCGTCAACGCCTCACCCGGTTGCGCACCGAATACCTCGAACTCAGTGATGAGCTGGAGATCTGGGCGCTGAACAGTCCGGCCAATCACCCCATAACCGGTGCGCCCTATTCACAGACCATGCTGCAGATGCAACTGCACAGCCGCCGCGAGTTTGGCGCGCTGATCAAGCGTTGCTGGCGTCGACAGACCGGCTCTGACCACTTTTACACCTACCCGCCAGGCGACAACCATGAGTTGATCTCGTCGCGCGTTCTTTTTGATTCAATGCCCACCCTCAATGCCGATTTCAGCCACGTATCCCGCCTCTCGTTAGTGGGGCTGGGCCCGGTCACCGGTCTGGAGGAATTTTTGCAACGGTTCCCCAATTTGCGACGTTTAAAACTCCAGGGCATTCAAATGGATCGCTTGCCTGAAGTGCTGGCCGCCATGCCTGGACTGTTTGAACTTAAATTGCCCAATTGCGGCATCACGCTCACACCCGATAGCGCACAAGTACTGGGCGGTTTGGAACAGTTGGGAATCATCGAACTGGATAACAACCCACTGGGCATTACCCCCGACTTCAGCAACATGCCTGATCTGGTATCGGTCTCGATGCAAAACTGCAACTTCAGCCAGTTTCCAGTCTCAATACTGACCCGCCCACACTTGCAAACCGCCGATTTCACGGACAACCCGATTGTTACGCTACCGGACGATATTTTCGAAGCGCCCACCGCTCAAACCAATCTGATTTTCATCTCCGGCACAGCACTTTCGGAACAAAGTCTGCAGCGGGTCAGAGCCTATTACCTGCAAACAGGTGTCGACCTGGGCATAGACATGCTCGACGCACAGCCACTGCCTGAAACGACGCCAGAGGAGTGACGCACTGAAATCCGCTAACGAGAAAGGAGGCTGCGATTGGGATGGATGGTTTCGCGGGGGCCAGATATGTATGGGTAACGCCCGAATTGTTGCTGGTTACGCATTGACTTCAAGCAGGTATTTGCACTTTTTTTAAGCCCGACGCTGGACGATCTTGATTGCTGATTTACAGACAATCGAGGATTTCAAATGCCTGAGCCAACCCCACTAGAACCTGCTTTGGGTCTTCACACCGAATTCATACAACAACGTATTGCCGATTGGTTCAAAGAAGCGGCGCCCCACAGACAGTCAGCGCTGCACCGCCTTAAACCGGCGCTGCCTGCCTGGTTGCGCGGCGCCACCGACGAGGCACAAACGACACTGCGCCACAGCCATCAACAACTGCGAAACGCGGTTAATCGCTCCGACCGGCTATTAGGCCCCATTCAGGATCTGCAAAGTTTCGCCGAACCGCTGCTCAAGCAAGCGATCAAAAACACGTTCGGGGTAGAGCTGGATGTCAAAAACACCTTCTATGGACGCAAGCTGGCCAATGCTTCGCGCAGCGATCTGGGTGGCGTTCTGGTGTTCGATAGCACCCAAAACAACCTGATCCCCCGATATCGCGAAATCACCTTGCTACAAGCCGCACTCGCCAACTTCGAAGCCAGCGAAGCCATACCCGGCACCTGCCCGGACTGCCACATGCTCGTGCCTTTTCAAGACGCCATCTGGCCCGCTGAAATCGCATTACCGATACCCCCCGACGCTTTTGCCCAACTGTGTCGCACCCTGAACCTGGGGCGACGCTATCAGGAGCACCTCAACAGCGTTCTCGAGCCCGGCGATGCCGTCAAACGGGCCAACGTACGTGAAAGCCTGATCCAGAGCGACCAGAAAGCCCTGGCCCTGAGTG
>JBILYW010000310.1:0-4859 GCA_044377555.1 Pseudomonas sp. | reverse complement strand
TCCGAGCGCTGGACCACGCCACTTCGCAAAGCCTGATAGCTCTGCGGGAGCGGGCAGCCGCTCCCGCAGAGGCGGGCGGGTGAGCTTTTACTTCACCGTTTTCGGCACTTTGCCCTGCTGCATTTGTAGCAGCAGCGGCGCGCACTGGTTGGGTTCGCCACCGCTGGGTGCAACCAGGGCCAGCAGCCCTGCCGCCGGGCCAGCAATCACGCCCAGGGCCACCATCCCGGCACCGCGCAACAGCAACGGCACGGCTTGTACCCCCGCCGACGGATTGGCGAATGTGCCACGCACATACAAGGGTGAACGCAGTGAGAACAGGCGCAGACCTTTGGACTCGGGGGTGATTTTCAAGTCGAGCTGCTCGGTGGCGAAGTTGACCGTCCCGTCGATGTAGATAATCGCGTTCTCGGTATCGAACACAAACAACCGGCTGCTGGCCAGGCCGCTCTTGATCCCGAAGTCTGCTGCCGCACAGTTGATCTTGACGTCTTCGTCACCAAAGATTTTGCCCACCACATAATTGCCGACGTTCAACCCGGCAATCTCCATCAGGCTGCGACTGATGGCCCCGTCATTGATGATCATCTTCAAATCACCGTTGGCGGTACCCAGCAACTTGGCCACCGAGTTGCCGGTCCCGGCGATCGTGGCATCGCCATTGAGTTCACCGAAGCTGGTTTTCATCGGTTCAAAGGTCGGGAACAACTGCTTGAGCTTGAAGTTGCGCGCAGTCAGTTTGGCGCTGCCTTTCAACGGCGTAGCCCGGCCATTGAGACGAATCTGCGCATCCAGCTTGCCGCCCGCCACGCCAAAGCGCAGCGGTTCCAGGCTCAGTTCGCCGTCATTGAGCACCACATGGGTGTAGAGATCGGTGAATGGCAGCTCGGCGCTCTGCACGATACGTTTGCCCGTCAATTCAACATCGGCGTCCATGTCGCGCCAGCGCTCGGTGCGGAACTCTTCGACCGGCAGCACCTTGCCTGCAGGCTGTTTGCTCTCGCCGCCACGGGCCTTTTGCTGGGCGTTGGAGTCGGCACCGATCAGCGGCCCCAGGTCGGCCATCAGCAGTTGGTTGGACACCAGCTTGCCGGACAGTTTTGGTCGCGGCTGGCTGGCCACGTACTTCAAATCACCGTGGATATCGCTGGCGCCGATCTTGCCGTTGAAGTTTTCATAGCTGAAAACCGCCCCGCCCGGCTCATGCAACCTGGCAGTCAAATGACCATCCGTTGAATAGGCAGGCGAATCCGGCAGGGTCACGCCGGTCAGAGGGTAAAGGTTGCTCAGGCTGGCACCGGCCAGCTTCAGGCGCAGGTCCAGGGCCCCCAGGTTCAGCGGGTCGGTCAAGGTACCGGCGAGCGCTACGCGGGTGTCGGCAATGCTCACCTGAGCCTGTAACGGGAAGGGCTGAGTTGCGTCCTGCAACGCCAGCAGGCCGCCAATTTTTCCGCTGCCGCTGAGTTTCTGACCGTGGTAGTGACCATTGACCTTCAGGGCGAAGGCATAGTCTTGCGGCGCGTTACCTTTCTCCAGGACCTTTTTCGCGTCCGTTTCGCCGACGATCTCGCTAAACGGGATCGGCTTGCCCAGGGAGTCAATCAGCACATCCAGCCGGGTATCCAGGGTTTGGTCAGCGAATGTCACGTGCCCCTTGTCGAAACCAATGGCGCCGATGTCCAGCGTCCAGCTGGACGGCTCGGCATTCGGGTCTTTGGGGTCGAAGGTGAACGTCCAGTTCGCCTTGCCATCGGCCAGGCGCTCAAGGTTGGCGCTGGGCTCGGTGAGGTTGATGCGCGGGATATGTACGGTCTGGCTCAACAGCGCCAGCGGTGACAGGCGCAGTTCGACTTTCTTGAGGCTGGCCATTTGCGGGGTTTTTGCCCACTCGGGGTTGCCCAGGGTCAGATCCTGAGCGATGACATGCGGCCACGGCACCCACGCCCGCCAGCCGCCCACGTCCTCCTCGCGCTGCCAGCGCACGGCCAGATCGCCATTAATGGCAAAGGGGCGATGGAGGATCCCGGACACCTGGCTATTGATGGTCGGCTTGAGGCGGTTCCAGTCGAAGGTGGCGAGGATCACCACCAGCACGGCCACCAGCAAGACAAAAATACCGCCTGCCCAGGCAAGGGTTTTACGGGTGCGCGTCATGTCACGGCTCCTTGATTACGACTGAACGTCCCAGTTTCGACGCCTGTAAATGTACGACTGACAAAGACGTCTGAAGGTTTAACCCCGGTACGGCTTTCGTGTAAAAATTCTCAGAAACCGCAGGCTAGAGCCTCCGAATCTGGACAATCAATTGTGTTGATTATCACCATTGGCCGTATGAACTTTGATATCCGGTAGCCAAGCGTAGCATTGCCACCACACCTACCCAGTTGCATTGCTACGGAGCACACACCATGAAACGCCCAGTATTGTTTGGTCTTTCCCTTTCCCTTTTGGCCTTCAACGCCTTCGCCATGCCTGCCGATGAAACGCCGACCCCAATGGTACAACCGGCCTCCAGCACCCTGAGCCAACCGCTCGACCCGGTAGCTGAAGACGGCGCACAACGTACCCTGGATCAGCAAAACAGCTACGCCGAAGATGGCTACGACCGCACACCGAGCAACCAGTTTGTCGCCGAAGGTGGTGCTGATCGTCTGGCCGAGAGAAATCAACGTGCCAGCTGAGTCAGCTGTGTGTGTGGGAACGGGCTTGCTCGCAACAGCATCCCCGCCGATAGCCCGATAGACCGCGCCGCCTGCGTCGCGAACAAGCCCGCTCCCACACTTTGTGCAGCACATCGTTCGACGTCATCAAAGCCGATTTGCTAGAGTGCGCCGCTGTACTTGTCTGGAATACCAGCCCCGATGCTGCCTCGCGCCGAACAGAAACAACAAACCCGCCTTGCGCTGATGGATGCTGCCCGCCACTTGATGGAATCGGGTCGCGGCTTTGGCAGCCTGAGCCTGCGCGAAGTCGCCAAAACGGCTGGCATCGTGCCCACCGGGTTTTATCGTCACTTCAGTGACATGGACCACCTGGGCCTGGCGCTGGTCAGTGAAGTCGGCCAGACCTTTCGCGAAACCATTCGCCTGGTGCGTCACAACGAGCTGTTTATGGGCGGTGTGATCAACGCCTCGGTGCGCATTTTTCTCGACGTGGTGCAGGCCAATCGCTCGCAGTTCCTGTTTCTGGCCCGTGAGCAATACGGCGGTTCACAACCGGTGCGTCAGGCTATTGGTGCGCTGCGCGAAGACATTACCTCGGACCTGGCGGCCGACCTTGGCTCCAAGCCCAAGTTGCAGCACCTGAACCACGCCGGCTTGACCGTGATCGCCGACCTGGTGGTCAAAAGCGTGTTTGCCGCCCTGCCCGACGTGATCGACCCGCCTGCCGACACCCTGCCCGACCACCTGCAACCCCAGGCCAAGATCAGTCAGCAACTGCGCTTTATCTTCATCGGGCTCAAGCACTGGAAAGGCCTGGGCAGCACCGAGTAGCCGCAAGCGCACCTTATTGGGGCGCCAGCGCGGTAATCGCGCACTTATTTAGAACATCTTCACCTTCCTGCACTCTTTTTGGGCCTGCATTTGCGCGCTTTACCCGGGTTGGCAAGCCCCTTGCTCTGACCCTGGCATTGTCAATTGCAGGAAGCCTTCCGATGCTGGTGATTCATCGCAGAGTCCAGTCCCACCCCGTGTGGAGCGCCGAGTTACTCCTGAACTTCGAAGCCCGAAGCAAAAGTCGCCTGCGCTGCTTCAGCAGCAGTGGCGAAGACGTAGGCCTGTTCCTTGAACGCGGTCAGTCGCCGCTGCATGACGGCGAATTTCTCCAGGCCCAGGACGGGCGCATCGTACGCGTCTGCGCCAGCCCCGAAAAACTGCTGCATGTCACCTGCAGCAACGCCTTTGAACTGACCCGCGCCGCCTATCACCTGGGCAACCGCCACGTGGCCCTGCAGGTCGGTGATGGCTGGTTGCGCCTGCTCGATGACTACGTGCTCAAGGCCATGCTGGAGCAGTTGGGCGCGCACACCGAGGCCATCGAAGCGCCGTTCCAGCCGGAACACGGCGCCTATGGTGGCGGTCATCATCACTCCCGTGCGGGTGAGGAAGATTTTAACTACGCCCCACGCCTGCATCAGTTTGGCGTGCGCGCGTGAGTCCGGCCTGGGCGCTGCTGCGTCTGGCCAGCCCGCAGCTGCCAATTGGCGGCTACAGCTATTCCCAGGGGCTGGAAATGGCCGTGGACAATGGCCGCGTGGTTGACCCGGCCAGCGCCGCCCGCTGGATCCGCGACCAATTGCTGCTCAACCTGGCGCGCTTCGAGGCACCGTTGCTGCTCGCCCATTGCCAGGCGGCGGCCGACGAAGACTGGAGCGCCCTGCAGCGGTTTTGCGATGAGCACCGCGCCAGCCGTGAAACCCGCGAGCTGCATCAGGAAAGCCGGCAGATGGGCTACTCCCTGCAACAGTTGCTCACCGGTTTGCCGGAGCTGGACGCGCCTGCACGGCAGTTTCTCGCACAACAGAACGAGCCCCATCTGGCCCTCGGCTGGGCCTTGGCCGCTCGCGCCTGGGGCATCACCCCACAGGACGCGCTGGCCGCCTGGCTCTGGAGCTGGCTGGAAAACCAACTGGCGGTGCTGATGAAAACCTTGCCCCTGGGCCAGCAAGCCGCCCAGCGCATGACCAGTGAGTTGTCGCCCGCCTTGCAGCAAGCCCAGCAACACGCCAGCACCCTCGACTTATCCAACTTGGGCAGTGCCGCTTTCGGCCTGTCATTGGCGAGCATGGCCCACGAGCGCCAGTACAGCCGCCTGTTTCGTTCCTAGGAGAATGCAATGAACACACAGCCTTTGCGTGT
>JBILYW010000309.1:0-4871 GCA_044377555.1 Pseudomonas sp. | reverse complement strand
CCCCCTGAGCAGTTTTTTCTGGGGCGTATTCCAGGCGCTGGATAACGGCAACGCCACCACCAAGGCCGTGGCCGCTGTCGCCACCGCCGGGCCGAGCCCGAGCAACGCCCCCTGTGATCTGACGCCGTTGCTGGTGTGCGGAGATCCGACCCAGAACAACCCGTCTGCCGGGATGTTCTGGGGCTTCCGGTTCGGTGATCTGCAGGTGCTCAAAACTGCAGCCAATAACAGCTCTGCCATTGGTCCGGGGAATTTTCAGCTGCTGGACTTCGGCTCGGGGGGCAAAACCGTCAGGGAAGGGCTGGCGGGCGGGATTGATCAGTGCAATGTCGTCGGCTCGACCGTCCAGACCAAACCGGGCAACACCGTGGGGCCGGCTTCCCAGGGCCTCAATACGCGCTTCAACGAATACAAGGGTGGCCTCAGTTCTTCGGACTACCCGCCGGACCTGGTGATTACCGTCAATCCCAAGTCGTTTACATACGCCGGATCGCCCGCTCCGATTCTGTATGACGGTAAAACAGTGACCTCCAGCAACGGCAACCTGTCCACTGCCAGTGGCGCACTGTACGACTACAACAACTGGGTACAGGATGAGGCCGCCTGTGTGGGTGGCGGTGGTAGCTGTCAGAGCAATGGCGTATTTGAACGGCGCATCATCAAAATCGTGATCGGTGATTGCTCGGGCAAGAACGACGGTGCCTCTGCGATTCCGGTACTGGGTTTCGGTTGCTATTTCGTGATGCAACCTGCAGCTCAAAAGGGTAATGAGGCGCAGATTTTCGGTCAGTTTGCGAGCGTGTGTGAAGGCGACAACGTCCCCGGGCCCAACCCGTCAGGTAACGCCGGCCCACAGATTATCCAGCTGTACAAAACCTATATCGACAACAACCAGACGCCCAGTACCGATTCCTAGGAGGTCCCATGAGACGCTGTGGATTCAAGTCGGCACGCGCCCAGCGCGGCCTGGCGATGGTTGAGCTGGCATTGACCCTGCCGCTGCTGGTGTTGCTGATGTTCGCCTTCGCCGAGTTCGGTCGCATGCTGTTCCAGTACAACAGCTTGCAGCAGGCCAGCCGCGATGCCGGGCGTTATGTGGCCGGCAAGGCCTGGAACTCAACCCTGGGCACGGTCCAGCTCAGCTCTGCGCTGATCTCCCAGACCCAGAACGTGGCAGTTTACGGAATACCGGCCAACCCCAATGGTTACCCCGCCGTCGCACCGGGGCTTACCACCGGGAGTGTCACGGTGACTGCGGTGGGTACCGATCATGTGCAGGTCAGCATTGCGTACACCTTTATCCCTGTAGTCGGCAGCTCACTGCCAGCACTCTATGGCAGTAGCGTGCCGCTGGGTCTGTCGTTGACCTCAACTGTCGTGATGAGGGCCTTGTGATGAACAGCAAGCGCATGCGCGGTGTGTATATCGTCGAGTTCGCCATTACGGCCCTGGTGCTGTTCACCTTGCTGTTTGGCGCGCTGGAAATGGGCCGGCTGTATTTCACGGTCAACGTGCTGACGGAGTCGGTGCGCCGGGGCGCGCGCCTGGCGGCGGTGTGCGATATCCAGGACCCGGTCATCCTGCGCCGTGCGATGTTCAATACGGCCACCAATACCGGGCCGAGCAGCCTGATCGCCAGCCTGAACAACGCCAACCTGAACCTGGTGTATCTGGACGCCAACGGTGCCGTGGTCGCCAGCCCCAATGACCTGGTCAATACCACCGGCTTTCTGGCCATTCGATATGTTCAGTTGCAGCTGACGAATTTCAGTTTCAACCTGTTGATCCCCGGTTTTCGCGGGGTGTTTATTCTGCCGACGTTCAGGTCTACCGCGCCCCGTGAAAGCCTTGGGCGTCAACCTGATGCAACGGTTACACCGGGGATAACGCCATGTTGAGTGTCCGAGAAGCTACTGCGTCGGCGTCAACTGACCGCCAGGGCATGCGCCTGTTGATCAGTTCACGTGATGCAACCGCCTTGACCCATCTCAAAACCTTGAGTCAGGGCATACCCAACCTGCAGGTCAGTACGCGGCTGGTTAGCAATGGCCATACCGACCCGTTGTTCGGGCTGGAGCAGATGCCTGATTTTCTGTTGTTGCGGGTCAGCCATTTATGGCGTGAAGAACTGGCGGCCCTGTTGCAGCATCCGGTGAAGGAGCGCCCGCCACTGCTGGTGTGCGGCCCACTGGACGAACACGAAGGCATGCGCCTGGCCATGCAGGCCGGCGCCCGGGATTTTTTGCCGGAGCCGGTAGCGGCAGAGGAGCTGCAGTCGGCCATCAACCGGATGCAGATGGAGCTTCATACCGATAAAGGGGCGACGGGCAAACTGATTGCGGTCATGAATGCCAAGGGCGGGTCCGGGGCTTCAATGCTCGCCTGTAACCTGGCCCATCAGCTGAGTGTGCATGGCGGCACAACCCTGTTGCTGGATCTGGACCTGCAGTTCGGCAGCCTGGCCCATAGCCTGGATGTGCTGCCGACCCACAGCCACACGGATGTGTTGCAACAGATCGACTCGCTGGACAGCGTGGCGTTGCGCGGTTTTTGCAGCCACTTCAGCCCGACCCTGCATGTTTTGGGCGGTCGCACCGATGAGCTGTGCCTGTCCCAGGACATACGCCTGGAGCAACTGGACAGCCTGTTGCGTCTGGCCCGCAACACCTATGACTGGGTGGTGGTGGATTTGCCGCGGCACATCGATCACCTCACGGGCATCACCCTGGAGCAGTCGGACCGGGTCTATATCGTGCTGCAACAGAGCCTGAGCCATTTGCAGGACGCCAATCGGCTGGTGCGCATTCTGCGTGACGACCTGGGCGTGCAGAGCAACCGTTTGCACGTGGTGATCAACCGCTTTGACAAAGCTTCACCCTTCAAGCCCAAGGACATCAGCGATGCCTTGCGCTGCAACGACCTGCAAAAGTTGCCCAATGACTATGCCGTGGTCAGTGAAAGCCAGAACACCGGGGTGCCGCTGGAGCTTCATGCGCCGCGTGCCGCCATCACCTTGAGTTTGCGCGAGCTGAGCCAGAACCTGATCGGTGTCGAGGCCAGTGAAGCAGGCTTGTTCAAACGTACTTTCAACCGTCTGTTCGGAGGATAAGCCATGCTCAGCGACTTTCGTAATCGTCTGCGTCAGCAGGTCGGCAAACTGGCTCCGGTAGAGGGTCTGGGAGTGCCTGTCGAGGGTGCCGACTGCTCCAGCGTCATGATGGCCTGGGAAGCCAGCGTGCCGGATGTCGTCTATGAAACCCGAACCAAGCTCAGCTCCATGGAGGCCGAGTGGCGGGAGAAGATCTACCAGCAATTGCTCAAGGTCATGGACCTGTCACTGCTGGACACCCTGGAGCTGGCCGATGCCGGGCGCCAGATCCGCGAGATCAGCCTGCGCCTGCTGGACGAGTATTCGGCGCCGGTCAGTGCCAGCAGCCGCCAGTTGATCATTAAGCAGATCACTGACGAAGTGCTGGGCCTTGGCCCGCTTGAGCCGCTGCTGACGGACAACAGCGTGTCCGACATTCTGGTCAACGGCTATGCCTCGGTGTACGTCGAGCGCTATGGCAAGTTGCAGAAAACGGATGTGCATTTTCGCGACGATCAGCATTTGCTCAATATCATCGACCGCATCGTTTCCAGCCTGGGGCGGCGCATCGATGAGTCCTCGCCTCTGGTGGACGCACGGCTCAAGGACGGCTCGCGGGTCAACGCGATCATCCCGCCGCTGGCTATCGACGGGCCGAGCATGTCGATCCGGCGCTTTGCCGTGGACCTGCTCAATACCCAGAGCCTGGTGCAGATGGGCACCCTCACGCCGGCGATCGCCCTGATGCTCAAGGCCATCGTGCGCGGGCGGCTCAATGTGCTGATCTCCGGCGGTACGGGCAGTGGCAAGACCACCATGCTCAACGTGCTGTCCAGTTTCATTCCGCACAATGAACGCATCGTCACCATCGAAGACTCTGCCGAGCTGCAGTTGCAGCAGCCCCATGTGGTACGCCTCGAAACGCGCCCGGCCAATATCGAGGGCCGTGGCGAGGTGGGCCAGCGTGAGCTGGTGCGCAACAGCCTGCGGATGCGCCCCGACCGGATCGTGATCGGCGAAGTGCGTGGCGCTGAAGCGCTGGACATGCTGACGGCGATGAACACCGGCCACGACGGTTCCCTGACCACCATCCACGCCAACACGGCGCGCGATGCGCTGGGGCGGATCGAGAACATGGTTTCGATGAGCGGCGCCACGTTTCCGATCAAGGCCATGCGCCAGCAAATTGCCTCGGCCATTGGCGTGGTGATCCAGCTGGAGCGTAATGAGGATGGCACGCGGCGGTTGGTCAGCGTGCAGGAGATTAATGGCATGGAAGGTGATGTCATCACCATGACCGAGATCTTCGCGTTTGTGCGCAGCGGCATGGGCGAGAAAGGGGAGGTGCTGGGCGAGTTTCGCCCAACCGGTATGGTGCCGGCATTTCGTGATGTGCTGGCCAAACGAGGTATTGAGCTGCCGCTCAGCCTGTTCCGGCCGGAATGGATGGAGGGGCAGTCATGAACCAGATCCCTGGTGAGTTTATTCTGGCGTTTCTGGGCATGGTGTTCACCGCCATGTTTCTGCTCAGCCAGGGGCTGACGATACCGGTGTTCGGTGAGGCCAAGCAGGTGCGCAAACGCATTCGCGGTCGCCTCAACCTGCTGGAGCGGGCCAACAATTTGCCGAACATGCAGTCGATCCTGCGCCAGAAATACCTGCGTCGCCTGCCACCGCTCGAGGCGCGCCTGGAGCAGTTGCCGATGATGGAAACCCTGGCCCAGATGATCGAGCAGGCGGGGCATGAATACCGCGCCTATCGGGTGCTGTTGCTGGGGCTGGT
>JBILYW010000016.1:0-14225 GCA_044377555.1 Pseudomonas sp. | reverse complement strand
TCAACGTCGATGCCTCCGCCCGCATGCAAAAGCTGCGCAAGAACGAGTGCCAGGTTTCGCTGAGCCCGCGCCCGGCAGACGTCGCTGCCCTCAAGGCAGACCCGAAGCTGCAGGTCATCGAGAAGCCTGGCTTCAACCTCGGTTACATCGCCTACAACGTGCAGCACAAGCCGTTTGACCAGCTGCAAGTGCGCCAGGCGCTGGACATGGCCGTCAACAAGGACGAGATCCTCAAGGCCGTGTACCAGGGCGCAGGCCAAAAGGCAGTCAATGCCATGCCGCCGACCCAATGGTCCTACGACGAAACCATCGTTGACGCCCCCTACAACCCTGAAAAAGCCAAAGAGCTGCTCAAGGCCGCAGGCGTCAAGGAAGGCACCGAAATCACCCTGTGGGCCATGCCCGTACAGCGTCCTTACAACCCGAACGCCAAGCTCATGGCCGAAATGCTGCAGTCGGACTGGGGCAAGGTCGGGCTCAAGGTCAAGATCGTCAGCTATGAATGGGGCGAGTACATCAAGCGCACCAAAAATGGCGAGCACGACATCAGCCTGATTGGCTGGACCGGCGACAACGGTGACCCGGACAACTGGCTCGGCACGCTGTACAGCTGCGACGCCATTGGCGGCAATAACTACTCCATGTGGTGCGACAAGGACTACGACGCACTGGTCAAAAAAGCCAAGACCGTCACCGACCGTGACCAACGCACGGTGCTCTACAAACAGGCCCAGCAGTTGCTCAAGCAACAGGTGCCGATCACACCGATTGCACACTCCACGGTCAACCAGCCGTTAAGCGCCAAAGTCGAAGGGTTCAAGGTCAGCCCCTTCGGACGCAACGCCTTCTCGGGTGTCAGCCTCAAAGACTAAGCCCGCAAATCGTCCCGGCCTCGGCAGGCCACTGGAAGTGGTCCGCCGAAGCTTCGCCGATCTGCAACCAGGCAAACGTTTGCAACGCTTTAAATGTTCCACAACAGCTTGGCCAACAAAAAAAGGCCGGCAATAAAAAAAGAAAACAAAGGAGCCTCAACCATGAAAGTCACTAGCAGCGCGTTGTTAGCCTTGTCCATCAGCAGCCTCACGGCGATGGCACATGCCGATGAGTTCATGCCTACCGAATTGAAAGCCACCAGCGCTCAAAGCGAAACCAAGGGCTTCATTGAGGAGCAGACACTGAGCGGTACCACCCGCAACTGGTACGCCAACGAACTCAAGCGTCGCGATGATCGCTTCAGCTACAACAAGCATGGCACCCGCGAGTCCACCCCGCGCCGGATCAACTGGGTGCAGGGCACCATCCTCGATTACAAGTCGGGCTTCACCCAGGGCACCATTGGCTTCAGTACCCAGTTTGCGGCTTACAACGCCATTGCACTGGACCGTGACGCCAAGGACATCGCCGGCCCGAACAACCGCACCCTCACCCACAGCGACGGCGATGCCGTCGGCCAGTGGAGCAAACTGGGCCTGGCCAACCTCAGCGCACGCATCTCCAACACCACGCTGACCGTAGGCCGGCAGAACTTCAGCAGCCCGACCATCGATGTGATCGGCAACCGCGCACTGCCTTCCAGCTTCCAGGGTGTGGGCCTGCACAGTGAAGAGTTCAACAACCTGTCCTTCGACGCAGGCTCCTTCGACCGCGTATCCCCGCGTACCGAACAAAGCCTGAGCAAGTTTCGCAGCGAATACGGCGCAGCCGGTGCCGAGACTGACCGTGCCAGCGTTGCAGGCCTGAACTACCAGCCGTTCAAAAACCTGAAAACCACGCTGTACGCGACCCACGTTGAAGACTTCTGGAACCAGTACTACTTCGGCGCCGTACACGACATCGGCGACAACGCCGTGCTGGGCCTGAACACCAACCTCAACTACTACAAAACCCTCGATACCGGCAGCAAGGCCCTGGGCAACATCAACAACGATGCCTACAGCCTGGCATTCGGCCTGACCCACCTGGCCCATACCGTGACCCTGGCGTTCCAGCAAATCGTCGGCGACGAGTACTTCGACTACCTGCACGAAACCAACGGTATCTACCTGGCCAACTCCCTGCTCTCGGACTTCAACGGCCCGAACGAGAAGTCGCTGCAACTGGCCTACAGCATCAACATGGCGCAATACGGCATTCCAGGCCTGAAGTTCAACGCTTACCACGCTCGCGGCTGGGACATTGACGGTACCAAGTACAAAGGCACCGCCTACGACGTGAAGAACATGGACGGCGAAGATCACTCCGAATACAGCATTGGCACTTCCTATGCCGTTCAAAGCGGTCCACTGAAAGCCACTGCCATCCGCGCGACCTACACCACCCACCGCGCCAGCAAGAACCAGGCTGACGGCAACATCAACGAGTTCCGTCTGGTGACCACCATCCCGTTCAACATTCTGTAAACACACGCGATACACGCAAGGACCGCGGCTGATTCGACGAATCAGCCGTCGTCGTTACGCTGGTTCAACTGATTGGAGAGGATTGCCATGAAAAGACTTCCACTACGCACCGCCATCGCCGTGGCACTGCTTAGTACAGCGGTCAGTGTTTCGGCCAAAAACCTGGTGGTCTGCACCGAAGCCAGCCCAGAAGGGTTCGATATCGTCCAGTTCACCACTGCCGTAACGGCCGATGCCTCAGCTGAAACCATCCTCAACCGCCTGGCCGACTTTGCTCCCGGTACGACAAATGTTGAACCCGCCCTGGCCGAACGATGGGACATCAGCCCCGACGGTCTTGAGTACACCTTTTACCTGCGCCCCGGCGTGAAATTCCACACCACCGATTACTTCAAACCGACCCGAACCCTGAACGCCGACGATGTTGTCTGGAGTTTCCAGCGCCAGCTGGACCCGAATCACCCGTGGCACAAACTGTCGTTGGTCGGTTACCCCTACTTTGAAAGCATGGGCTTCAAAGACCTGCTCAAAAGCGTCGAAAAAGTTGACGACCTGACGGTGAAAATCACCCTCAACCACGCCGAGGCACCTTTTCTGCGCGACGTGGCCATGCCATTCACGTCCATCTATTCAGCTGAATACGCCGACCAGTTGCTCAAGTCCGGCAAAACAGCGGACCTGAACAACAAGCCCATCGGCACCGGCCCGTTTATCTTCGTGCGGTACAACAAAGATGCCCAGGTACGCTTCAAGGCCAACCCGGACTACTTCCGCGGCAAACCGCCTACCGATGCACTGATCTTCGCCATCACCACCGACAGCAACGTGCGCCTGCAAAAGCTCAAGGCCAACGAATGCCAGATTGCGCTGTACCCCAAGCCCGATGACGTCAAAAACATCCGCACCGACCCGAACCTCAAGGTCGATGAACTGGCAGCGCTGATGACCAGCTATATCGCCATGAACTCCAGCCACAAATACCTGAGTGATGTACGGGTGCGCAAAGCCATCGACATCGCCTTCGACAAACAGACCTACCTCAACACCGTGCACGGTGAAGGCAACGCGCTGATCGCGATCAACCCGTACCCGCCCACCATGCTTGGCTACAACAAAAGCATTCAAAGCCCGCCCCGCGACCTGGACAAGGCCCGGGCGCTGCTCAAGGAAGCCGGCGTACCGCCAGGCACGGTAATGACCCTGTTCACCCGCAACGGCGGCGGGCCAACCAACCCCAACCCGATGCTGGGCGCGCAATTGCTGCAGTCGGACCTTGCCAAGGTCGGCATCAAACTGGACATTCGCGTCATGGAATGGGGCGAAATGCTCAAGCGCGCCAAGAGTGGCGAGCATGATCTGGTCTCTACGGGATGGGGCGGCGATAACGGCGACCCGGACAACTTCCTGACCCCGCTGCTTAGCTGCGAGGCCGCCAAAAATGGCGAGAACTACGCACGCTGGTGCAATAAAGACTTCGAAGCCCTGATTACCAGGGCCCGAAATATCAGCGAACCCGCTGAACGGGCTGCACTCTATGAACAGGCGCAGCTCATTTTCAATCAAGATCAACCCTGGATTAACGTAACCCATCCTATGCTCTTTACAGCCATGCGCAAAAACGTCGAGGGCTATACCCTTAGCCCGCTGACCAACAACAACTTCGCCACGACCCAGGTGAAGTAGAACAATAAAACACCCGCCAGGATTCACTTGAACACTGGCGGACCTGCCTAACCGGCTGATGAGGTACACCACACGATGTTTAGTTTTATTGCCCGCCGAGTGGGGTTGTTGATCCCCACTTTCTTCGGCATCACCCTGCTGACCTTTGCCCTGATCCGCATGATCCCGGGCGATCCGGTTGAAGTCATGATGGGTGAGCGTCGGGTCGATCCCGAAATGCACGCCCAGGCCATGGAACGTCTGGGCCTGAACAAGCCGCTCTATGAACAATATATTGACTACGTCACCAAGCTCGCTCATGGCGATTTGGGCGAATCATTGAGAACCCGTGAAAGCGTGTGGACCGAATTTTCCGCGCTGTTCCCTGCCACCCTTGAACTGGCGTCAGCGGCGCTCTTGTTCGCCGGCATCTTCGGGTTACTGGCGGGGGTTATCGCTGCGCTCAAGCGAGGCTCGTTATTTGACCACGGGGTGATGGGCATCTCCCTGGCGGGTTATTCGATGCCAATCTTCTGGTGGGGCCTGATTCTGATCATGTTCTTCTCGGTGGGCCTGGGCTGGACCCCGGTTTCCGGGCGGATCGACCTCTTGTACGACATTGAGCCCAAAACCGGCTTCATGCTCATCGACACCCTGCTCAGCGATGAGCCCGAAGCCTTTTGGGACGCGCTGCACCACATGATCCTGCCCGCCATCGTGCTGGGCACCATCCCGCTGGCCGTGATCGCCCGCATGACCCGTTCATCCATGCTCGAAGTGCTGCGCGAAGACTACATCCGTACCGCCCGCGCCAAAGGCCTGTCGCCTGCGCGCGTGGTGTTCGTGCATGGCCTGCGCAATGCCCTGATCCCGGTACTGACCGTGGTCGGCCTGCAAGTCGGCACCCTGCTGGCCGGTGCCGTCCTGACCGAAACCATCTTCTCCTGGCCCGGTATCGGCAAGTGGCTGATCGAAGCCATTGGCGCCCGGGACTATCCCGTGGTGCAAAACGGCATTCTGCTAATCGCCTGCCTGGTGATTCTGGTCAACTTCGTAGTGGACATCCTCTACGGCTTTGCCAACCCACGCATCCGCCACCAGCGCTGAGATCCTGACCATGACTTCATCTACAAACGCTACCGAAGTGGATCAAAGCCTGCTTTATCCATCGCCTTACAAAGAATTCTGGCACGCGTTCTCCCGGAACAAAGGGGCCGTTGCCGGCCTGATGTTCATGTGCGTCATCGTGTTCTGCGCGATCTTTGCCCCGTGGGTCGCGCCGCACAACCCGAGCGAGCAGTACCGCGACTTCCTGCTGACCCCGCCGGTCTGGCTCGAAGGCGGCCAGTGGCAATTTTTGCTCGGCACCGACGAACTGGGCCGTGACCTGCTGTCGCGCCTGATTGAAGGCTCGCGCCTGTCGCTGCTGATCGGTTTGTCGTCGGTGGTGATCTCGCTGATTCCGGGCGTGATCCTGGGGCTGTTTGCCGGGTTCTTCCCGCGCCTCCTCGGCCCGACCATCATGCGCCTGATGGACATCATGCTGGCCCTGCCATCCCTGCTGCTGGCCGTGGCGATTGTCGCCATCCTCGGCCCTGGCCTGATCAACACCGTGATCGCCATCGCCATCGTGTCCTTGCCGTCCTACGTGCGTCTGACCCGGGCCGCCGTCATGGGCGAGCTCAATCGCGACTACGTGACCGCTGCCCGCCTGGCCGGTGCCAGCTTGCCGCGCCTGATGTTCGTCACCGTGCTGCCCAACTGCATGGCGCCGTTGATCGTTCAGGCCACCCTCAGTTTCTCCTCGGCAATTCTCGACGCCGCGGCACTGGGCTTCCTCGGTTTGGGCGTACAGCCGCCAACTCCGGAGTGGGGCACCATGCTCGCCTCGGCCCGTGACTACATCGAACGCGCCTGGTGGGTGGTGAGCCTGCCCGGTCTGACCATTTTGCTCAGCGTGCTGGCAATCAACCTGATGGGCGACGGGCTGCGCGATGCGCTGGACCCGAAACTCAAGAACGCCGCCTGAGGAGATTCCCATGTCACTGTTAGAAATCAAGAATCTCAACGTTCGTTTTGGCGACGCCAAGGCGGTGCCGGTGGTCGACGGCCTGAGCCTGTCTGTGGATAAAGGTGAAGTCCTGGCCATCGTGGGCGAGTCGGGGTCCGGCAAGTCCGTGACCATGATGGCGCTGATGGGCCTGATCGAGCACCCCGGCATCGTGACCGCCGACGCGCTGAACTTCGACGGCAAGAACATGCTGACCCTCAGCGCCCGTCAACGCCGGCAAATCGTCGGCAAAGACATGGCCATGGTCTTTCAGGACCCGATGACCGCGCTGAACCCCAGCTACACCGTGGGCTTCCAGATCGAAGAAGTGCTGCGCCTGCACCTGAAAATGTCCAGCAAAGCTGCGCGCAAACGGGCGATAGAGCTGCTGGAAAAAGTCGAAATTCCGGGGGCTGCCAGCCGCATGGAAGCCTACCCGCACCAGTTGTCGGGTGGCATGAGCCAACGCGTGGCGATTGCCATGGCCATTGCCGGTGAGCCCAAACTGCTGATCGCTGACGAGCCGACTACCGCGCTGGACGTGACCATTCAAGCCCAGATCATGGAGCTGCTGCTCAACCTGCAGCGCGAGCAGGACATGGGCCTGGTACTGATCACCCACGACCTGGCCGTGGTCGCCGAAACCGCCCAGCGGGTCTGCGTGATGTACGCCGGCCAGGCTGTTGAAGTCGGCAATGTACCGGGGCTGTTTGATGTGCCCGCGCACCCGTACAGCGAAGCATTGCTGGCCGCGATTCCGGAACACAGCATGGGCTCGGCGCGCCTGGCCACCTTGCCCGGCATCGTGCCGGGGCGTTACGACCGCCCGCAAGGCTGCCTGTTGTCGCCACGCTGCCCGTACGTCCAGGAAAAATGCCGTCAACAACGTCCTGAGCTGGAACAAAAAGCTCATAGCCAGGTGCGCTGCTTCTTCCCCTTGAATCAGGAGGTGGCGTAATGACTGTCGTTCTTACCGCCCGTGACCTAACCCGTCATTACGAAGTGTCCCGTGGCCTGTTCAAAGGCCACGCACTGGTACGCGCCCTCAACGGTGTGTCGTTTGAACTTGAAGCCGGCAAAACCCTGGCGGTGGTTGGCGAGTCAGGTTGTGGCAAGTCCACCCTGGCCCGCGCCCTGACCTTGATTGAAGAGCCGTCCTCGGGCTCGTTGAAAATTGCCGGGCAGGAAGTGACGGGCGCCAACAAGGCTGAGCGCAAGCAACTGCGCAAAGACGTGCAGATGGTGTTCCAGAGCCCTTACGCCTCGCTGAACCCGCGGCAGAAAGTGGGTGACCAGCTGGCCGAGCCGCTGCTGATCAACACCAACCTGAGCGCCAGCGAACGCCGCGAAAAAGTCCAGGCCATGATGAAACAGGTCGGCTTGCGCCCTGAGCACTACCATCGCTACCCGCACATGTTCTCGGGCGGTCAGCGTCAGCGTATTGCCCTGGCACGGGCCATGATGCTGCAACCCAAGGTGCTGGTGGCCGACGAACCGACCTCCGCGCTCGACGTGTCGATTCAGGCGCAGGTGCTCAATCTGTTCATGGACTTGCAGCAAGAGTTCAACACCGCCTACGTTTTCATCTCGCACAACCTGGCGGTGGTGCGGCATGTGGCTGACACGGTATTGGTGATGTACCTGGGCCGCCCGGTCGAAATGGGGCCCAAGGAAGAGATCTACACCCGGCCGTTGCATCCCTACACCCAGGCATTGCTCTCGGCCACCCCGACCATCCACCCGGACCCGGACAAGCCGAAAATCAAGATCGTGGGTGAGCTGCCCAACCCGCTGAATCCGCCGTCAGGCTGTGCTTTCCACAAGCGCTGCCCCTATGCGACCGAGTTGTGCAGCACTGTCGAGCCGGCCTTGCGCCTGCTCGACAACCGCCAGGTTGCCTGCCATCACGCGGAACAGTTTCTAACTGACTGACGCTTATGCGGGAGCGGGCTTGCTCGCGATAGATTCGACTCGGTTATCCAGACAGACCGGGTCGTCTGCATCGCGAGCAAGCCTGCTCCCACAGTTCAAGGACTACGTCTGGCTATCGCCTTCGTCACCCTCATCACCTCCATCGCCGCTATCGCCACCGCCATCTGCACCGCCGTCACCATCGGTCTGGTCATCATCCCCCGAGCTGCCGCCCTGCCCCTGATCACCAGGCTCCGAGTCCGACTTGTAAATCGCATGAATCGTCGGCCCCGGCACACCTGTCGCAGAAAACCCTGCCCCCGGGCTGGTCAGCGGATTACTCGCCCATGCCGCCGACGCACTCACCGTCAGCAACACCAGCACCTTGAGCAACAACACGATGCGTTGAAAAAGCTTCATGGCGATTTCCATCCTGTGTGTGAGAAATACCCTTTAAAACTAGTTCGCCTGCCTCACAATTTCCCGAAAACCCACAGGTCGCTATAGATCCATTTGGACTAATGCCATGTAGAAAAACACCACAACTTTGTAGCCGCTGCCGCAGGCTGCGATAAGTACCGCAGGGCCTTCACGACCCCTTCAGGCTCGATCGCAGCCTTCGGCAGCGGCTACAAATTCACGCCCATAAAAAAAGCGAAGCCCAAAGGCTTCGCTTTTTTTCAACCAGACGCCTGAGCCCTTAGTGGTGCTCACGCGTTGCGCGGAACTTCACATCCGGCCAACGCTCTTCCATCAACGCCAGGTTGACGCGCGTCGGAGCCAGGTAGGTCAGGTGACCGCCGCCATCGATGGCCAGGTTTTCCACAGCCTTGATCTTGAACTCTTCGAGCTTTTTCTTATCGCTGCAGTCAATCCAGCGCGCCGACCACACGGTGATTGGCTCGTAGGAGCATTCCACCTTGTATTCGCCCTTCAGGCGGCTCGCGACCACGTCAAACTGCAGCACACCCACGGCGCCCAGAATGATGTCGTTGCTGCGCTCCGGGAAGAACACCTGCGTGGCGCCCTCTTCGGCCAGTTGCTGCAAACCCTGACGCAATTGCTTGGACTTGAGCGGATCGCGCAGGCGCACGCGACGGAACAGTTCCGGGGCAAAGTGCGGGATACCGGTAAAGCTCAGGCTTTCGCCTTCGGTAAAGGTGTCGCCGATCTGGATGGTTCCGTGGTTGTGCAAACCGATGATGTCGCCCGCATAGGCTTCTTCGAGCTGTTCACGCTCAGAGGAGAAGAACGTCAGCGCATCGCCGATTCGTACGTCTTTGCCGGTACGCGCGTGGCGCATTTTCATGCCCTTTTCGTACCTGCCCGAGCAGATACGCATAAAGGCGATACGGTCGCGGTGTTTGGGATCCATGTTTGCCTGGATCTTGAACACGAAACCGCTGAATTTCTCTTCGGTCGGCTCAACCGTGCGCTCGTTGGCCACACGGGGCAACGGCTCGGGAGCCCAGTTCACAACGGCATCAAGCACGTGGTCGACACCAAAGTTGCCCAGTGCAGTACCGAAGAACACCGGCGTCAGCTGGCCATCAAGGAATTCCTGCTGGTTGAATTCGTGGCAGGCGCCCTGCACCAGTTCCAGCTGGTCGACGAAACGCTGGTACTCGTCACCCAAGTGGGCACGTGCCTCATCGGAATCGAGTTTTTCGATGATTTTGACATCGGTGCGCTCATGGCCGTGACCGGCGGTGTAAACGATGATGTAGTCGTCTGCAAGGTGGTAAACACCCTTGAAGTCACGGTAGCAACCAATCGGCCAGGTGATCGGCGCAGCCTTGATTTTCAGGACCGCTTCGATCTCGTCCAGCAACTCGATCGGGTCGCGAATATCGCGGTCGAGTTTGTTGATGAAGCTGACGATTGGCGTATCGCGCAGACGGCAAACGTCCATCAGGGCGATGGTCCGTGGCTCAACACCTTTACCGCCATCGAGCACCATCAGGGCCGAGTCGACCGCCGTCAGTGTGCGGTAGGTGTCTTCCGAGAAGTCTTCGTGGCCCGGGGTGTCGAGCAGGTTGATCATGTGGTCGCGATACGGGAACTGCATGACCGACGTGGTAATCGAAATACCCCGTTGTTTCTCCATTTCCATCCAGTCGGAGGTGGCATGGCGGTCGGACTTTCGCGATTTCACCGTACCGGCGATAGCAATCGCCTTACCCATCAGCAGAAGCTTTTCGGTGATGGTGGTCTTACCCGCATCGGGGTGGGAAATAATAGCGAAAGTGCGGCGTTTCGCGACTTCGGCGGCCTGGTTGGTCATGGGAAATCGCCTGACGATTGATTCAAAAAAGGGCGCGGATTATAGCCCAAATGCGGCCTGCACAGCCACCGTTGGTACCATGCCTCGTCGGACAAGGGTGGCATTGTGCCGTAAATAATGTGAACCTTTTAAGCAGTGGAGGCGTCCACTCTCCTGATACGACAAACCGTCAGGGGCTGGAATATCAGCAAGTTAGCCTGACGAGGCTGCGCTAATGACAGGTGATGAGGGCGCTTTTCGCCACCGCCTGTTGCTCTTCGCGAACGCAATTGTTGGCAGCCAGGAATGGCATTGCCACACGACAATGTGTTCGCCGACTGAAAAAAAGGAGTCCGTCTGTGGCTAATCGCTATGGAAAAGGGCTTATAGGATGTGCGGTTGTAATCGCGCTTCTGGCCCTGTTGGTCCACTGGATCGGCATCAGCACTATCGAACACTATCAAGATGATTTGTTGTTCTACCTGCAAGCCCACCTGTACCTGGTACTCGCTTCAATGCTCGCCGCCCTCCTTGTAGGGATACCCGCTGGCATTTTCCTCAGCCGACCGAATATGGCCGGACGTGCGGAACGCTTCATGCAAGTCTTCAACATCGGCAACACCGTCCCACCACTGGCCGTACTGGCCATTGCCCTGGGTTTTCTGGGGATCGGTAGCGGTCCTGCCATCTTCGCCCTGTTTCTCGCCTCGTTGCTGCCCATTGTGCGTAACACCTACGAAGGCCTGAAAAACGTACAGGGTTCGCTCAAGGAAGCCGCCGTCGGCATCGGCATGACCCCGCGCCAAGTGCTCTGGCGGGTCGAACTGCCCAATGCCGTGCCCATCATCATGGGTGGCGTGCGCGTCGCACTGGCGATCAACGTCGGTACGGCACCGCTGGCGTTCCTTATCGGCGCCAACAGCCTGGGCAGCCTGATTTTCCCCGGCATCGCCCTTAACAATCAGCCGCAATTAATCCTCGGGGCGGCCTGTACCGCACTGCTGGCATTGCTGCTCGACGGCCTGGTGATACTGATCAGCCGCCGGTGGTTGGAACGCGGCCTGCGACCTGTTTAAGGTCTGGCTGAGCAAAGGAATATCCATGAAAAAAATAAGCTTGTTTTTAGGCTGCATCCTGCTGTTCGCAGGAATTGTTCAAGCCGCAGAAAAACCCCTGGTCCGGATTGGGGCGCGGGTCTTTACCGAGCAAACCTTGCTCGCAGAAATTACTGCGCAATACCTCAAGAGCAAGGGCTACAACGCTCAAGTGACAGGTGGACTGGGCAGTAGCCTGGCGCGCAGTGCCCAGGAATCCGGGCAACTGGACTTGATCTGGGAGTACACCGGCGTGTCACTGGTGGCTTACAACCACGTGACCGAAAAACTCGACAGCCAGCAATCCTTCGACCGGGTTAAAGAACTCGACGCTAAAAAAGGACTGGTCTGGCTGCACCCGTCCAAGTTCAGCAACACCTATGCCCTGGCGTTGCCTGAGGACGTGGCCAAGAAGTATCCCGACATCAACACCATCAGCGACCTGAACAAGGCGCTGCGAGATCCTGCGAATAAAAACGCACTGGTTTCACTGGATACCGAGTTCGCCAATCGTTCAGATGGCTTGAAAGGTATGGTCGAGCTGTACGGCATGGACCTGAGCCGCAGAAACATCCGCCAGATGGACGCAGGGCTGGTCTACACCTCGTTGAAAAACGGTCAGGTGTTTGCCGGGCTGGTCTACACCACTGACGGTCGCTTGAGTGCTTTCGATCTCAAGCTGCTCGAGGACGACATGCATTACTTCCCCGACTACACCGCTGCGCCCGTGGTACGACAGGAGTACCTGGACAAGCATCCTGACCTGGCGGATTTGCTCAAACCACTGGCTGATCTGTTTGACGACGAAACCATGCGCCAGCTCAACGCGCGGGTCGACGTGAACCACGAAAGCCCCTCCAAGGTGGCCGCAGACTTCCTGCGCCAGCATCCACTCAACTAAGGAAAAGACATGGAATTTTTAAACGCCTTTTCCCACATGGACTGGTCGCTAGTACTGCATCTGACTTGGCAGCACATCACCCTGGTCGGTATTGCCGTGATCCTCGCGATCTTGATCGGTGTGCCGCTGGGCGTGCTGATGACGCGCTTCCCGTCACTGGCCGGCCCCCTGCAAGCCAGCGCCACCGTGCTGCTGACCATTCCGTCTATCGCCCTGTTCGGCCTGCTGTTGCCGTTCTATTCCAAGTTCGGCCAGGGTCTTGGCCCGATGCCGGCCATCACGGCGGTGTTCCTGTATTCCCTGCTGCCAATCATGCGTAACACGTTCCTGGCCCTCACCGGTGTGGAACCGGGTATCCGTGAAGCTGCACGCGGCATCGGCATGACCTTCGGCCAGCGCCTGCGCATGGTTGAACTGCCGATCGCGGTACCCGTGATCCTGGCCGGTGTACGCACCGCCGTGGTGATGAACATCGGTGTAATGACCATCGCTGCCACCATCGGTGCCGGCGGCCTGGGTGTACTTATTCTTGCTGCAATCAGCCGTAGCGACATGTCGATGCTGATCGTCGGCGCCGTGCTGGTCAGTGTTCTGGCCATCATCGCTGACCTGCTTCTGCAATGGCTGCAACGCTCGCTGACTCCAAAAGGACTGCTCAAATGATCGAACTTCAAAACCTCAGCAAAACTTTCCAAAGCAACGGCAAAGACGTAAAAGCCGTGGACTCGGTAAGCCTGACCGTCAACGAAGGCGAAATCTGCGTATTCCTCGGGCCTTCGGGTTGCGGTAAAAGCACCACGCTGAAAATGATCAACCGCCTGATCAAGCCAACTTCCGGCAAGATCCTGATCAACGGCGAGGACACCACCGACCTCGACCCGGTGACCCTGCGTCGCAACATCGGTTATGTCATCCAGCAGATCGGTCTGTTCCCCAACATGACCATCGAGGAAAACATCACCATCGTTCCGCGCCTGCTGGGCTGGGACAAGCAGAAGTGCCACGACCGTGCGCGCGAACTGATGAGCATGATCAAGCTCGAACCCAAGCAGTACCTGACGCGCTACCCGCGTGAGCTTTCGGGTGGCCAGCAACAGCGGATCGGTGTGATTCGTGCCCTGGCCGCTGACGCACCGCTGCTATTAATGGACGAACCTTTTGGCGCGGTCGACCCGATCAACCGCGAGATGATCCAGAACGAGTTCTTCGAGATGCAGCGGGCGCTGAACAAGACCGTGATCATGGTCAGCCACGACATCGACGAAGCCATCAAGCTGGGCGACAAGATTGCGATTTTCCGTGGTGGCAAGCTGTTGCAGATGGACCACCCGGACACCCTGCTCGCCCACCCGGCCGATGATTTTGTCAGCAACTTTGTGGGCCAGGACAGCACGCTCAAGCGCCTGCTGCTGGTCAAGGCCGAAGACGCTGCCGACAACGCGCCGTCGGTCAGCCCTGAAACCCCGGTGGCCGAAGCGCTGGAGCTGATGGACGAACTCGACCGTCGTTATGTCGTCGTGACCTGCGCCGACAACAAGGCCCTGGGCTACGTGCGCCGTCGCGACCTGCACCGTCAGACCGGCACCTGTGGCCAGTATCTGCGCGAGTTCACCGCCACTGCCGCGTCCGAGGAACACTTGCGCATCCTGCTGTCGCGCATGTACGAGTTCAACCGTTCGTGGTTGCCGGTCATGGACGCTGAGCGTGTGTTCCAGGGTGAAGTGACCCAGGAGTCGATTGCGGCTTACCTGAGCTCCGGCCGCTCCCGCGGGGCCAAGACCAGTATTGTGTCGCCGGCTGATATAGCAGTGGCGTAACGGCTCCGGGAGCGGGCTTGCCCGCGATGCTGGCAATTCGGTCGTTCTGCTGACCGCGTTGAGGCCATCGCGGGCAAGCTACGCTCCCACAAGGTCTGTGTAGTTCCATCAAATCCATGACAGGTAAA
>JBILYW010000308.1:0-4891 GCA_044377555.1 Pseudomonas sp. | reverse complement strand
AAACGATACGATCCCCGTCGACGCTTTTAAGTTTCGCGCCAAAGGGCTCCAGCAAATGCCCCAACTGCGCATAGCGCGCCAGGGTCATGCCCTGCACTTCGAGCAACTGCTCGGTGGAAACGCCCGGTTTGACCGCGTAACGCGGGGCCAGACGCTGGCTCACCGCAAGCATCACGGCATCGGCCAGCGCCGCCTGATCAGGGGCCTGGGCGTTGCCCTGCTCCTGCTGATCGCCAACCCACAAACGCCACTTGGCAGTCCACTTCCCGTCATCTTCACGGGCATGCACCGCCAGCAACGCATCCGCCCCGTAACGCTCGGAAGCATCCTTCAAAGGTGCAGGGTTGCTGCCTTCAAGGTTGTCAGCCGTGCCCACCAGCTGCTCGCTCAGGTCCGCCAGCGGCAGACGCAACGGCAACCCGCGATGTTGCGCCGCACGGCGCAGTGGCTCAGCGACAGACTGACCGTCACCCACCAGGCTCGACCCGTCGACCGAGTCATTCAACCACCAGCCCAGCAACGCGGGCCGGTTGGCGCCCCACAACGACAAACCCGCCTGACGCAACGCGCGGTCAGTGCTCACAGGGTCGAATTCCACCTGCAGGCTTTCCGGCGGACCCGCGTCATAGCCGTACTGGCTGATGATTTGCTGCGGATCCTTGCGAATCGCCTCAAGGCCGGGGTTCTGGATTGCCTTGGCATCCCCTGTAAGGCGCAGCACCAGGGTTTCCAGGGCTTTTTGCGTGGCCTGGGTACGCTCTTCAGGCGATTGACTGGTAACCGGCTCGCGCACTTGGTAAAGACCGGTCAGGATTTCGGCATGACTCGCCAGGCTAAAAAATGACAAACAGCCCACTGCTAAAAATTGGCTCAGACGCATGAAAGATTCCCGATGACAAAAAAGCAGCCTGATAAGGACGCCATAAAAACACCCGAACAAGCTTCAGACACGGCCGCAGCCAAATCATTCAAGCCCGTCACGCAGTTTTCATTCGGTCATAAAAACTCAAAAGTTATTCGCTATACCTTATACAGGGCCGCACGCAGACCCAAGTACGACTAAAAAAGGTTTTTTTCGACAGATATAACCCTGCCTGTCGGCCCGAGGATGGCCGCTGCCCTTCAAGCCTGATAAAATCGCGCGCCTTCGCAGACCGGCAACAGCCGGGCACCCTGCAAATGCTTTTCGCCATCGACGAGCACTTGCAAGCCTGCCCCCTGAACTCGGTCGATACCCCCGAATCCCCCCTAAAGGCCTGGATTATGAGCAAGCAACCATCCCTGAGCTACAAAGACGCCGGTGTAGACATCGACGCCGGTGAAGCATTGGTCGAACGCATCAAGAGCGTGGCCAAGCGCACTGCACGCCCGGAAGTGATGGGCGGCCTCGGCGGTTTTGGCGCCCTCTGCGAAATTCCGGCTGGCTACAAGCAGCCTGTTCTGGTTTCCGGCACCGACGGTGTAGGCACCAAGCTGCGCCTGGCACTGAACCTGAACAAACACGACAGCATCGGTATCGACCTGGTTGCCATGTGCGTTAACGACCTGATCGTATGCGGCGCAGAGCCTCTGTTCTTCCTCGACTACTACGCCACCGGCAAGCTCAACGTAGAAACCGCAACCCAGGTGGTTACCGGTATCGGCGCTGGCTGCGAATTGTCCGGCTGCTCGCTGGTAGGCGGCGAAACCGCTGAAATGCCGGGCATGTACGAAGGCGAAGACTATGACCTGGCCGGCTTCTGCGTCGGCGTTGTAGAAAAATCCGAAATCATCGACGGCTCCAAGGTTGCTGCCGGCGACGCCCTGCTCGCCCTGCCTTCTTCGGGCCCGCACTCCAACGGTTACTCGCTGATCCGCAAGATCATCGAAGTGTCCGGTGCCGACATCGAAAACATCCAGCTCGACGGCAAGCCGCTGACCGATCTGCTGATGGCCCCGACCCGTATCTACGTCAAGCCGCTGCTCAAGCTGATCAAGGAAACCGGCGTTGTCAAAGCCATGGCCCACATCACCGGTGGTGGCCTGCTCGACAACATCCCGCGCGTTTTGCCAAAAGGCGCTCAAGCGGTAGTTGACGTTGCCAGCTGGCAGCGCCCTGCAGTCTTCGACTGGCTGCAAGAAAAAGGCAACGTGGACGAAAACGAAATGCACCGCGTGCTGAACTGCGGCGTTGGCATGGTGATCTGCGTAGCCCAGGCTGACGTTGAAACCGCGCTGAACGTACTGCGTGAAGCAGGCGAGCAACCGTGGGTCATCGGCCAGATCGCAACCGCCGCTGAAGGCGCTCCACAAGTTGAGCTGCAAAACCTCAAGGCGCACTAATGCCTGATACCTGTGATGTAGTAGTGCTGCTTTCCGGCACCGGCAGCAACTTGCAGGCCTTGATCGACAGCAATGACGTCAAGGACAGTCCGGCCAGGATTCGCGCGGTAATCTCCAACCGCGCAGATGCCTACGGCCTGCAACGCGCCAAAGACGCGGGTATCGAAACCCGCGTACTGGATCACAAAGCATTCGAGGGCCGCGAGGCCTTCGATGCTGCACTGATCGAAATCATCGACACCTTCAACCCGCAACTGGTGGTTCTGGCCGGATTCATGCGCATCCTCAGCGCTGACTTCGTGCGTCACTATCAGGGTCGCCTGCTCAATATCCACCCTTCGCTGTTGCCCAAATACAAAGGCTTGCACACGCATCAACGCGCGCTGGAAGCGGGGGATCGCGAACACGGCTGCAGCGTGCACTTTGTGACCGAGGAACTCGACGGCGGGCCTCTGGTCGTACAGGCAGTGATACCGGTAGAGTCAGATGACTCGCCACACAGTCTGGCACAACGGGTTCACGCCCAGGAACACCGGATTTATCCGCTTGCAGTGCGCTGGTTTGCCGAAGGTCGCTTGTCTCTTGACGAGCAAGGCGCATTATTGGACGGTCAATTACTCGCGGCCAGCGGCCACTTGATACGAATCTAGGAGAAATTATGCGTCGTGCCCTGCTTCTCGCCCTCAGCCTGCTGGCTATCCCAGCAGTGCAGGCGGCCGAACTCCAGCCATTCAAAGCCAGCTACACCGCCGACTGGAAACAGTTGCCGATGAGCGGTTCTGCCGAGCGTAGCCTGACCAAAAACGACAAAGGCATCTGGACCTTGAACTTCAAGGCCTCGATGCTGGTGGCCAGCCTGAACGAAGAAAGCACCCTCAAAATTGAAAAGGACGCGCTGATCCCGCTGACCTATCACTTTGAACGTGGCGGCCTGGGCAAAGCCAAGAAGATCGATCTGGATTTTGACTGGGCCACCAAAATGGTGACCGGCACTGATCAGGGCGATCCGGTTAAAGTGCCACTGCTCACGGGCATGCTCGACAAGTCCACCTACCAGCTGGCTTTGCAGCGCGATGTGGAAGCCGGCAAGAAGTCCATGAGCTACCAGGTGGTTGATGGTAACGACGTAGACACCTATGACTTCCGTGTTATCGGCCCTGAAGTGGTCGAAACCAAGGCCGGCAAGGTAGATGCGATCAAGGTTGAGCGCGTACGCGATCCGACACAGAACAAGCGCATCACAGAAATGTGGTTCGCCAAGAGCTGGGGTTCGCTGCTGGTCAAACTGCGTCAGGTCGAAAAAGACGGCAAGGAATACAACATCATGCTGCTGGACGGCACGGTGAACGGCAAAGCGGTCAAGGGCAACTGATCGGTAAGCCCTGAGCTGCAAGCTGCAAGACAAAAACCTCGCTTCGGCGGGGTTTTTTTGGGCCTGAAAACAGCCCCGAAACATGAAACTTTTGTCATAAAACTATCGACCAAATCCGTAAACACCACGTGATTCAAGGGCTGCAGGGTTTGACGGTTTTTAACAAGATGACAGCGCGACAATCAGCTATTTACTTAGGAAGCTAACAGATTCTATAAAGGAGTCCTGCGACGCCTTGCCGCAGGCCCTTATCAGAATTTGGAGCAAGCAGATGACTATCAAAGTAACTGAACGCGACGATTCACGTATGTTCCACCAGCTTGTAGCCCACGGTGTGCACCTGTGGGACGTGCATCAGGAAGACGTGCTGGTTGGCATGTTCCACCGCGAAAGCGACGCTCACAGCTACAAGGCTGAGCTGGAAAAGCTGGAAGCGCAAAAACGCCAGGCCTGAACGACAGCAACTACAGACTTGAAAAACACAAACCCCGCCGAAGCGGGGTTTGTTTTGTACGGGGTACCGTAAACCCTGTGGGAGCGGGCTTGCTCGCGATGGCAGCAGCCCGGCTTACCTGTCAGTTTGCGGTTACCACATCAGATCGTCGGGGATCTGATAGGCCGCGTACGGATCGTCTTCTTCCGGCGTTTTTGACTCCACCAGGATGTTGAGCTGAACAATCCGGCGCGGGTCGCGCTCCTGGATCTTCAGCGCAGCTTCACGGGGGATCACTTCGTAACCGCCCTGATGCTGCACGATCGCCAGCGAGCCATTGGCCAGCTTGTTGCGCATCAAGGTGTTGACCGACAGGCGCTTGACCTTCTTGTCGTCAACAAAGTTGTAATAGTCCTCGGTGTTGAGCTTGGGCAAGCGCGAGACTTCGATCAATTGCTTGATCTGCGCGGCACGGGCCTTTTGCTCGACCTTCTCCTGTTGCTGACGGTTCAGCTCCTGATCGCGCTTGACCTTCTCGGCCTTGGCTTCGGCGGCCAGACGCTGCTGGGTGTCGTCCAGCTCGATCTGACCTTTATGGGCCAGACGCTGCTGCTTTTGCTTTTCTTTGCCGGCCTGCTTGGCCTGCTTCTCGTTGACCAGTCCGGCTTTGAGCAACTGGTCGCGTAGGGAAATGCTCATCTACTTACTCACTTAGGCAAACTCAGCCGCAGCTGGGTAAATTCTTTTCCTGGCGCTTGGCTTCG
>JBILYW010000307.1:0-4898 GCA_044377555.1 Pseudomonas sp. | reverse complement strand
AATCCCGGCAATGACAATCACTCGTTATCAGTTGCCCAAAAAAATAATGATCCTGTGTGCTTGGGGTGAGAAAAGAATGAACCTGAGTATTTCTGGTCTCAGGCAATCGTCATTTTTTACGAGCCAAGTCGAATGGCTCGTAAATGGGCGATCAAACGCTCTTGTGCTGGCGTGGAAGTATCAAGACTTAACGCAATTAAATGGCGACTCTGCAGCGTCATCTGAATGTTTGCTTGTCTTGCGCAAGGCCATTGTCAGGGCAGTGGAACTTGAAGGGTTCAGCGGTGTTTTAGTTTTACATGATGCGGATACGTTAGCTTACAGCGCGGCGGCGATGAGTTTTCTATTATCTGGTCTTCCTGCTGCGATAGTGTTTACGGGTGGGTTACTGCCGGTTGATGCCGACGAAAGTGATGTTTGGGAAAATATCACTGGCGCGCTGATGTTGCTTATAGAAGGGGTCGCTGACGGAGTGTATTTATATTTCCATGGGGAAATGTTGACGCCGCTTCGGTCAACCAAAATTAAAACCTCCGGCAGGCACCCATTTGTAGAGCATGATGTCGTTGCTTGCCAACGAGATATTTCATACTTGCCTGATCACATCAGCTACAGAACCCCGATGGAATCAGCCCGGGTCGGGGTTGTTCCCTTGTATCCAGGCTTAGACTCTTCGTTTCTTGATGGCATGCTGGTGAGTGGAGTGCAGGCTTTGGTGCTAGAGCATGAAGGCAGCGAGTGGGTGATTGATGAGGGCTCAGGCCTGGTTGAAAGCCTTCGTAATGCCTCTCTCAAAGGTATTGTTGTTGTAGCTATTTCACGGTGTGCAGGTCGAAGCCCTCATAGAGTCGGCGATAATATTCGTGATGCGGGTGTTGTCTCAGCCGGTTATATAACTCGGGAGGCAGTGCTCGGGAAATTATATGTGCTGTTGGGAGTAAGATTAAAGCCGAATCAGATTCGTGAGTTTATTGAACATTGACTGAGGTGGAGGTTTAAATCAACGGGCCAATTAAAAGTATCGTTTTATTTAGTTTAAGTACATCTGGAGAGCAGTAGGGCTCCAAGAGAAGTGCCTTAGTCTAATCCACACGCTCTGGAGTTTTCGTTAAATTAACCTTCATCGGTTTATAGATATTCACGACATTCGATATGTTGTTTGACCCTGTTGCACTTTTTGATTGTGTGTGCCGATGGTACTGCTATCTCCCACACGCAGAGCCCGGCGGGACGTTCTCGGTGACGGTTATTTCACATTACCGCCCCGGCACTGCTGTATTACTGGTTGCTGCCCCGACATGACTGATCCATGGAGCCAATCGGCTCGGCCTTTCGTAGCCATGGATTGAATTCGAGCAATCCCCGCAGCATGCTGTCGTCGCTCACGCTGTACATCCGGATCGTCGAAAGCAGAGCGGTCAAACCCCATTTAGTCAGACAGGCACTTCTCACATGGCAACTGCATCCGCGTTTATCGATATTCCCGCTTCAGCCGATCAGGTGTGGCAATTGATCGGCGGTTTCAACTCACTGCCTGACTGGCTGCCGTTTGTTGTTAAAAGCGAGCCCGGCGAAGGCGGGCGCTTGCGCACGTTGCGTACCGAAGATGGCACGGTGATCGTCGAGCGGCTTGAAACGTTCGACAACGCGAACAAAACCTACAGCTACTCCATCACCAAGGCGCCGTTCCCGGTGACCGATTATCTGGCAACCTTGCGCGTCGAAGCACACGGCGACGCCTCGCGTGTGACCTGGTCGGGCCGCTTCACGCCACTGAGTGTCAGCGATGAGGAGGCACAAGAACTGTTTACCGGCATCTATCAGGGTGGCTTGATGGCGCTACGGGCCAACTACGCAGGCTGAAGAGCGGCGGGGTGCTTGATTTACAACGCAATTTTGGCACCGGCGCGGTCCGTGCAGACGGGGTTTGTGGTGGGTAAAAAATACCCAGATCAAGCTCCGTAATGGCTTTTTAAAATCAGTTTGGATCCAAAAAAATAATAAAAAGCGTGGCAATTTAATGACTTAGGTCAGTATTGATTTGAAATAAATTGTGCAGAATCACTTGTTACTGATTGTTACGATAGGGTAAGATCGCCCTGCGTTCACCTACCACGGTTTATGCATTTTTAAGCCCCAAGTTTCCATCAGCTACTTGGGCTTTTTTTTGCCTGAAATTCAGGATCGGATCCAGTCTTCAGGCATGAAAAAGGCGCCCGTTGCAGGCGCCTTCAGTCAAAACCCAAGCCATTGATCAATGGCCAACTCAGCGTACAAGACAGGGCTTTTTGTTGTCGTATTTCCAGCCGGGAATCATGTACTGCATGGCCACACTGTCGTCCCGTGCGCCCAGCCCCATACCTTTGTACAGCTCATGCGCCCTGGCCACGGCGTCCATGTCGATGTCTACACCCAGCCCCGGCCTTGCGGGCACCTTGATGTGACCGTCGACGATTTTCAGCGGCTCGTGTGTGAGGCGCTGGCCGTCCTGCCAGATCCAGTGGGTATCAATGGCGGTGATTTCGCCCGGGGCTGCCGCTGCAACCTGGGTGAACATGGCCAGGGATATATCAAAGTGATTGTTGGAGTGCGAACCCCAGGTCAGGCCCCACTCGTGGCACATCTGCGCAACCCGTACCGAGCCCTGCATGGTCCAGAAATGCGGGTCGGCCAGGGGGATGTCCACGGCCTGGGACTGAATCGCGTGACCCATTTCGCGCCAGTCGGTGGCGATCATGTTGGTGGCGGTGGGCAGCCCGGTGGCACGGCGGAATTCAGCCATCACTTCGCGTCCCGAATAGCCGTTTTCCGCACCGCAGGGGTCTTCGGCATAAGCCAGCACTTTGTGCTGGTCGCGGCACAGTGCGATGGCCTCCTTGAGTGACCAGGCGCCATTGGGGTCCAGGGTGATGCGGGCAGCGGGGAAGCGTTCGGCCAGAGCGGTTACCGCGTCGATCTCTTCGGCGCCGCGCAGCACGCCACCCTTGAGCTTGAAATCGTTGAAGCCATATTTGGCTTGTGCCGCCTCGGCCAGACGGACCACGGCCTGGGGGGTCAGTGCCTGCTCATGGCGCAAGCGGAACCAGTCATCGGCATCGGCTTCACTGCGGTAGGCCAGGTCGGTCTGCTGGCGGTCGCCGATGTAAAACAGGTAGCCGAGCATTTTCACGGCGTCACGCTGCTGGCCTTCGCCGAGCAAGGCTGCCACCGGTACTTCAAGGAACTGACCGAGCAGGTCGAGCAGGGCGGCTTCCATGGCGGTCACGGCATGGATGGTGATGCGCAGGTCAAAGGTCTGCAGGCCACGGCCCGCCGAGTCGCGGGCGGCGAAGGTGGTGCGCATGGCGTTGAGGATGCTCTGGTAGTTGCCGATGGGTTGGCCCACCACCAGGCTGCGCGCGTCCTCCAGGGTTTCGCGGATACGCTCACCGCCCGGCACTTCGCCGACGCCGATATTGCCGCTGCTGTCTTTGAGGATAACGATATTGCGGGTAAAGAAGGGCCCGTGGGCGCCGCTCAAATTGAGCA
This sequence comes from Pseudomonas sp., assembly GCA_044377555.1. Lineage (GTDB taxonomy): Bacteria > Pseudomonadota > Gammaproteobacteria > Pseudomonadales > Pseudomonadaceae > Aquipseudomonas. Next base: position 1,370 of record JBILYW010000307.1, on the reverse strand, counting down.
GCATGCTGTCATGGCCGGCTACCGGGATCACCTGCAGGCTGGTGACGATCGGGGCTTTTGTGCTGTGGTGCTGATGTTCGGCGTTCATGGTCTGTTCCTTGTCAGGCAGGTTGCAGGGCGGCGGGGGTCACAGCCGTTGGCGTAGGTTTGGTCTTGGCAAAGAACACGATGATTGCCGCAATGATCGACGTACCGGCCAGGCCATAGAGCCCGCCCTGAATCGAGCCTGTGGTTTGTTCCAGAAAACCGAAGGTGGTGGGGGCGACGAATCCGCCGAGGTTGCCGATGGAGTTGATCAGCGCGATCACGGCTGCTGCGATGCGTGCATCCAGGTAACCCTGGGGGATGGGCCAGAACAGCGCCGACGCCGATTTGAAGCCGATCGCGGCAAAACAGATGGCGATAAACGCAAAGATCGGGCCGCCGGTGGTGGAGAGGAACATGCCCAGCGCGGCAATCAGCAGGGCCGTTGCGATCCAGGCTTGTTGATACTTGAAGCGGCTGGCCAGCGATGCAAAGGCGTACATGGCGATAATTGAAATCAGCCACGGGATCGAGTTGAAAAACCCCACTTGCATGTCACTCAGGTCACCCATTTTCTTGATGATGCTCGGCAGCCAGAAGGTTGCCGCGTAAATGGTCAGCTGGATGCAGAAGTAGATCGCGCAGAACAGCATGATCTGGCGGTCCTTGAGTAGCGTAAGCATGCTGGGTTTTACGGTGTTTACCGCATCGCGCTCGCGCTGTTCGCGGTCAATTTCGTTGACCAGCGCGTCTTGTTCTTCACGGCTGAGCCATTTTGCGTCATGGGGCTTGGAGTCCAGCCAGTACCAGACAAAACCGCACAGAAACACCGAGGCCATGCCTTCGATGATGTACATCCACTGCCAGCCATGCAGGCCCATGCCGGTGATTTGCAGCAACAGCCCGCTCAGTGGCCCCGAGATCAGGGAGGCCAGCGCCGACCCGCTGAGGAAGATGGCAATCGCCTTGCCGCGCTCGGCGCCGGGCAGCCAGCGGGTGAAGTAATAGATCACGCCCGGGAAGAACCCTGCTTCGGCCACGCCCAGTAAAAAACGCAGGATATAGAAGTGGGTTTCGTTCTGGATAAAGGCCATCAGTGTGGCGGTGATGCCCCAGGTGAACATGATCCGGGTCAGCCAGATACGGGCGCCGACTTTTTGCAGCAGCATGTTGGACGGCACTTCAAACAGCGCGTAGCCGATGAAGAAAAGCCCGGCGCCGAAGCCGTAGGCGGCGGCACCAATGCCCAGGTCGTGCTCCATGTGGGTACGTACAAAGCCGATGTTTACGCGGTCAATGTAGTTGACGATAAACATGATGACGAAGAGCGGCAGTACATGCCTCTT
>JBILYW010000306.1:0-4907 GCA_044377555.1 Pseudomonas sp. | reverse complement strand
GCTTGCACCTGCATGCTGATGAAGTCGCAACCCTGTGCCCGCTGCAACAATTCCTGGGCCGTGGCACGGGCATTGACCAGGTTCAGGCTCATCAACTGTGTGGTCCAGATCCCGAACTGGATCGAGGACAACTCCATGGCATTACACAGCCCATGACCCACTTGCCGGGCCGACTCATAACAGGCGCTGCCCGCCCTGCTCAGCCAGCCCTCGATGCTGCTGTAGCTGACGCCGAGCAGGCAGTAGAGTTCGAACTGCAAGTGCCAGATGTCCTTGCACTCATAGACTTCACTGGCCACCGCCAGACCTTTTTGCAAAACCGTCAGCGCCTCACGAAAGTTGGCGCCGGCTACCAGGGCGCGGCCCGTTCCCAGATAGCGTTCAACTTCCAGGTGTTTGTCCTGGCGCAACTTCAGGCGCCGCTCTATGACCTTTCTATTCACTCCCAGCAAGTGAGCCGCCGCCGTCTTGTTGCCCTGACACATCTGCAGTGCATGATCGATCAACAATTGCTCCGCCGCGGCCAATTTGTCCTCGCCGGCCATTCTCAACAGGGCTTGAGCCAAGTCGCCGTGATTCTGCGTTACCGGCTGTTCATGGCAAAGAAAGGGCTCCAGCAGCGTCACGTCTATCAGTGAGGCTTCGGCCAACACGCCGATCCGATCAATGAGGTTTCGCAGTTGCCGTACATTGCCAGGCCAGGCCTGACGACACAGCAAGGCCAGCGCCTCGGGGGCAAAACAGAACTGTCGGGGCTGAAGGCGGCAAAAATACTCGACGAGATCGGGAATATCCTCCCGACGCTGCTCAAGGCCAGGCAACTCCAGTTCAACGACGGCCAGACGATAGTACAAATCCTCTCTGAATCGCTCTTGGCGCACCAGCAGCTTCAGGTCGTGGTGAGTGGCCGCAATGACTCGCCCGTCAAAACGCTGCGCCTCGCTTGAGCCCAGCGGACGGTAGGAGCGGGTTTCCAGTACCCGCAACAACTTGGGTTGCAGCGACAGCGGCAGCTCGCCGATTTCATCGAGAAACAAAGTACCGTGCCCGACCATGTTCAAGTAGCCCGCCCGGTTGCTGGTCGCACCCGTAAAAGCACCTTTGACGCAGCCGAACAATTCAGATTCGAGCAAGTTCTCGGGGATGGCACCGCAATTCAAGTCGATAAAGGGCAGGTCCGGGGAACCCAACCGATGCACCATCTGCGCAACGATCTCCTTGCCTGCCCCCGTGGGACCACTGATCAGGACGGTGCGATCAGTGCTGGCCACCCGATGGATAAGCCGATGCAAATGCTGGAAAGCCTTCGACTTACCGATTACCACGGGTTCGACAGGGGCGGGCTGTAGAGCAACACCACCTTCAGGGCCGGTTGGGCGCATCGCGTTGATAGTCCTTTACGAATACGAGCGGACACTGATTCGACCCCGGTGTGTACGAGTCCGCCCAGTATTGCGATGCATGCGCTGCGCCAAATAGACCTCTGGCACTGAAGCGCATGACAACTATCATCTCTCACACTTTAGCGGTGATCGCGGAATGTGAGAGGTGATTCGCGCTTTTCCCGTAAACGACCGATCGACGGCAATGTGCCACCTACCCCTGTGCGCCTTAACGCTTGAGTTTGCGCTTGTTGCGGTACTGGTCGATAACCACCGCAGCGACGATGATCAGGCCCTTGATGATGTCCTGGATGTAGGCATCGACCCCCACGAAGGTAAAGCCGCTGGCCATGACCCCGAGGATCAGCGCACCGATCACGGTGCCGGTGATGCGCCCTACCCCGCCCGCCAGGCTGGTGCCGCCGATGACCGCCGCGGCAATCGCGTCCAGCTCATAGGACATGCCCATGCCCGCCTGCCCGGTGGCAGCCCGTGCCGAAGCAACGACCCCGGCCAAACCTGCAAGCAGGCCGGCGATGCTGTAGACGATGATCAGGTGGCGTTTGACGTTGATTCCCGAAGTGCGCGCCGCCTGCATGTTGCCGCCGATGGCGTAGGTGTATTTGCCGTACTTGGTGTAGCGCAGGGCGATATGGAAAATCAGCGCCACCACCAGAAAGATGATGACCGGCATCGCGCCGTGGCCGATGGCGGTGTAGGAGTCCGAGAGCATGCTCACCGGCTGGCCTTCGGTGTAGTAACGCGCCAGGCCGCGGGCCGACACCATCATGCCCAGGGTCGCAATAAACGGCGGGATGCCGGTGATCGCAATGATGCTGCCGTTGATCGCACCCGCCAGCAGCCCCACCCCAAGCCCGGCAATCACCGGGATCCACACCGGCAGGTCGGTCAGTGACGGGAACACCGCGCGGGTGAAGTCCGAGGTTTGCGCCAGACTGGCAGCGATCATCGCCGACAGCGCCAGCACCGAACCCGATGACAGGTCGATACCGGTGGTAATGATCACCTGGGTGACGCCAATCGCCAGCAGGCCAATGACCGAGACTTGCAGGATCATCAGAACCAGACGCTGGGAGTTCATCAAAAAGCTCTGGTCACGCACGATCCAGCCAAACACTTCAAACACCAGACCGATGCCGATCAGCACCAGGAAGATGCTCAGCTCAGTGGGAAACCGGCGGCGCTGTTTGGGCTTGGACGGGACTACGGCAGGCTTGTTATCTGTGACTGCGTTCATGGACGTTTACTCTCTTGTTCTGCTGCGCCAGCGGCCCTGTTGCGGCTGCGGCGAAATCGTTAATGAATCGCCGTGATACCGGACGCCAGTTGCATGACCCGTTCCTGGGTCGCCTCGCTGCGATCCAGGGTGCCCATCAGCTCGCCTTCGTGCATCACCATCACCCGGTCGCTCATGCCCAGCACTTCGGGCAGTTCCGACGAGATCATGATCACTGCCATGCCTTCGCTGGCCAGAAAGGAGATCAGCCGGTAAATCTCGACCTTGGCGCCGACGTCGATACCCCGGGTCGGCTCGTCCAGGATCAGCACCCGCGGGTTGGTCATCAGCCAGCGGGCCAGCAGGGCTTTTTGCTGATTGCCGCCCGACAGGGTGTCGATGCACTGCTCCAGCGACGGGGTTTTGACCCGCAGCTTTTTGCACATGTCTTCGCACAGGGCGCGCAGGGCTTTTTGCTGGATAAAACCGTTGCCGGCGTAGTGCGGCAAGATCGCCATTTCCATGTTTTCCAGCACCGACAGGCACGGGAACAGCCCGGTCAACTTGCGGTCCTCGGTGAGCAGCGCAAAACCCTTTTCAATCGCCTGATTCGGGCTGCTGATCCGCACCGGCAGGCCATCGAGCTGGATCACGCCGCCGTCGCTCGGGGTGATGCCGAAAATGGTTTCGGCAATGTTGGTGCGCCCCGACCCCATCAACCCGGCAATGCCCAGAATCTCGCCGGCATGCAGGTCGAATGAGACATCCTCGAACACCCCGTCCAGGCGCAAGTCGCGCACCGACAGCAGCAAATCGCCAATCGGGGTTTCACGCACCGGGAACAGCTGGGTCAGCTCGCGGCCCACCATCATCGAAATCAGGCTGTCGCCGTTCATGCTGTCAGCGCGTTGCAGGCCGATGTAGGCACCGTCGCGAAACACCGCCACTTCATCGGCAATGCTGAACACTTCATTCATTTTGTGGGTGATGTAGATGATGCCTTTGCCCTGGGACTTGAGGTCGGCAATGATCGAAAACAGGTGGGCGACTTCCTTGTCGGTAATGGCCGAGGTCGGTTCGTCCATGATCAGGATGTCCGAGTCATAGGACACGGCCTTGGCGATTTCGACCATCTGGCGCTCGGCAATGCTCAGATTGCCCACCAGCTCCTGGGGATCAAGGTCGATGCGCAGGCGCTCCAGCAGTTGCGCGGTGCAGCGGAACATCGCCTTGTGGTCGATCATGTGCAGCCCGTTGAGCTGCTCGCGGCCGATCCAGATGTTCTCGGCGATGCTCATGTGCGGCATCAGGTTGAGTTCCTGGTGGATCATCGCGATCCCGGCCTGCAACGCCGCCAGGGGGCCGGCGAAAGTGACCGGCTTGCCCCGCAGGCGCAGCTCACCGGAATCGGGCTGGTAAATACCGGCGATGATCTTCATCAGGGTCGACTTGCCGGCGCCATTTTCACCCATCAGGGCCAGCACCGAACCCGGACGTACCCGCAGTTGCACGTCATCAAGCGCCACCACGCCGGGGAAGCCCTTGGTGACGTTGATCACTTCCAGCAGATAAGGCGCATCTTCAGTGATGGCCGTGGAGGTGGGGGCCACCGCCGGGGTGCTTGAAACCGTCGCTGACGCGAGCATAGCCAGTACTCCTCAGATGCCCCGGTCAGAGCCCGGGACAGTGGGCAAGGCTTGAGCCTTGCCGCCTATTGTTGTTATTGGATCGAGCTGACGATTACTTGTAATCCTTTGCGTTCTCTTGAGTGATCAACTGGAAAGGCACCCAGACCGCCTGTTCAACCGGCTGCTTGTTGATCATTTTCATCACGGTATCGACCGAGCCGTAGGCCTGGCCCTTGGCATCCTGGAACACCGAAATCGCCAGTTCGCCCTTCTCCACCGCACGTACCCCGTCCGGGGTGCCGTCGACGCCCGCAATCAGCACGGTGCCCGGTTTTACCCCGGCCTGTTTCAGGGCCATGGCCGCGCCGATGGCCATCTCGTCATTGTTCGAGACCACGGCATCGAACTTGCGGCCCTGGGTGATCCAGTCGTTGGTCAGGGTCATGCCCTTGTCACGCAACCAGATACCGGTCTGTTCTTGATCGATCTTGATATCCGGGTACTTGGCCAGCACCTGCTTGATGCCTTTGGTACGGTTGGTGGTGGAGTTGTTGGCCAGGTCGCCCAGCAGAATCACGATGTCGCCCTTGCCGCCCATTTTGTCGGCCAGGTACTGCATCTGCATGATGCCCGCTTCCAGGTCGTTGGAGGCCACAGTGG
>JBILYW010000305.1:0-4947 GCA_044377555.1 Pseudomonas sp. | reverse complement strand
TGGGAGCCTGCTTCTCGCAAGTTCGTGGGGCGCGAAGCGCTGGAGGCCGAAAAGGCTGGCGGCGTGCAGCTCAAACTGGTGGGTTTGGTGCTTGAAGAACGAGGCGTTTTGCGCGCTCACCAAGTGGTTCGCATCGCCAATGTTGGCGAAGGGGAGATCACCAGTGGTAGCTTCTCTCCTACGCTAAGCAAATCGATCGCCTTGGCGCGAGTTCCGATAGCAACGGCCGACCGTGCCGAGGTCGAAATTCGTGGCAAGTGGTACCCGGTTCGCGTAGTCAAACCGACTTTTGTTCGTCTTGGCAAAGCCTTGATCTAACGTTTACTGGCGGGCTTGCTCCTTGTGCGAGCCGCTGACATTTCTTCTTGAGGACACTGAATATGAGCCTGATCCCTGCTGAGTTGCGCTTTGCTGAAAGTCACGAGTGGGCCCGCCTGGAAGCGGATGGCACGGTTACCGTGGGCATCAGCGACCACGCTCAGGAAGCCTTGGGGGACGTGGTGTTTGTTGAGCTGGCCGAAGTCGGCAAAGTGTTCGCTGCAGGCGATACCGCGGGCGTTGTGGAGTCGGTAAAAGCGGCTTCTGACATCTACTCGCCGGTATCGGGTGAAGTGATTGCCGTCAACGAAGCACTGGCGGATAGCCCTGAATCGCTGAACAGCGATCCGTACACCAGCTGGATTTTCAAGCTCAAGCCAGCCAACACCGCAGAGCTGGAAAAACTGCTGGACGCTGCGGGCTACAAAGCCGCAATCGGGGAGTAACTCAACGGTTTGGCAATGGCTTTTGTGGGAGCGGGCTTGCTCGCGATGGTATCACTGCGGTTTATCTGACAGACCGCGTCGTATACATCGCCAGCAAGCCCGCTCCCACATGTGTCCCGAGTTGTATTTAAGCGTCTTTCAGAACCGCCTTCACCGCTGCAACCGAACGCTCTACATCCGCCTTGGTCATTGCTGTAAACATCGGCAACGACACGATCAAACGCCCGACACGCTCGGCAACCGGGAACATCCCTTCTTTAAAGCCCAGTGCACGATACAAACTCAGCAAGTGAATCGGCGGATAGTGGTAACCCACGCCGACGCCCAGAGCCTGCATCTCTTTCATAAAGGTCGCACGTGCAGGCTGGCCGTCCTTGCGTTCAGGCAGCACAAGCTGGAACAAGTGCCAGTTGGTGTTGTTGAAGTCTGCCACCGGCAGTTGTGCACCGTACTCGGCTTCAAACTCTGGCCCGAAGCATTCGAAATAATGTTTGGCCAATTCCCGGCGATGGGCGGTGATGGTTTCGATATGGGCAAACTGGCCCAGACCAATCGCAGCCGCGATGTCGGTCATATTGAACTTGCCGCCCAGCACGTCGACATCCAGCCCGTCAAAACCGGTGCGGGTTACGCCCTGCAGGCGATATTTTTCGGCCAGTCGCGCTTCGTCTTCATTGTTCAGTACCAGGCAACCGCCCTCGGATGAGGTGATGTTTTTGTTGGCCTGAAAACTGAACGAGACAAAATCACCGCGTGCGCCAATGCGCTCACCTTGCCAGCTGGAGCCCAGTGCCTGGGCGGCGTCTTCAACCACGCGCAGATTGTGTTTTTTGGCCAGCGCGTAGAGCGCGTCCATGTCCACCGGCAAGCCCGACAGGTACACGGGAATGATTGCCTTGGTGCGAGGGGTGATGGCGGCTTCGAGTTTGGCCAGGTCGATGTTGCGTGTCACGGGGTCGATATCGGCAAAGACTGGCGTAGCGCCGACTTCGATAATCACGTTGGCGGTGGCCACCCACGAGATAGGCGTGGTGATGACTTCATCGCCGGCACCGATACCGGCGATGCGCAGAGCGATTTCCATGGTGCAGGTGCCGGAGTTGAAGGTGCGCACCGGGCGGCCGCCAAAGAACTCGGACAATTGTGCTTCGAAAGCCTGAACCTTTGGCCCGCTGGTGATCCAGCCCGAGCGCAATACGTCACCGACGGCAGCAATGGTGGCTTCATCAATGGTGGGTTTGGAAAACGGCAGGAAAGGCAGCGAGCTCATAGAGGCGTGACGTCCGATGTGAATGAATTTGGGAGACCAAAGAGCAATAGCATAGCGCTCAAGATCATACCCGGAGGATCGCTCACATCTGGTGAAAATTCTGTATGGCGGCTGAATCAAACAAGGACGCGCGCCCCCTGTAGCCGCTGCCGAAGGCTGTGGCTACAGGGGGAGGCTTTTACTCGGCGGTGGCGTTTTTAACCAGAATAGCGTTGGCCAGATCCATGTCGCTGACCTTCAGGTTCGGGTTATCTGCGCGCACTTGCTGCATGGCAGATTCGAGGTACGGGCCACGTATCGAACCATTGCTGGCCACAAAGCTGCCCGCGTCATCTTGAGCTGCGATCACTTTGCGGTCTTTTTTGAAGGTCAGGTAGGTGGAGCCGGTGGTTGCACCGGAGGAAAGCACATTACGCCAGAAGCTGTCGGCCATTGCAGAGCCAACAGGAAGGGACAGCAATGCAATAGCGGCTACAGCATATTTGAGACGCATGATGGTGACTCCGAATAAGTTTTCTACCCGTTTGGATTGCAAATGGCGCTCCGGAGTTCCGTAACGTTACGGCACAATTTCTACGCTCAGCACTGCTCCGTTTTGCGCTGTAACCCGAACGGGTGTTCCTACGGGGGCGTCAGGGCCTACCGCCATCCATACGCTGTCGCCTACCTTGATTTTGCCCCGTCCCTCCACGATCGCCTGTTGAACGACAAACGTACGGCCGATCAGCTCATGGCCGCGACGATTCAGGTTGGGTTGGTCGCCACTATCGACAGTACCGCGCTGGCGCCGCCACCAGTACACCGCCGTGAGGATCGCCAGTACACCGAACAGCGGCAGTTGCAGTGTCCAGGACAGCTCGGGGATCAGGAAGGTCAACACCCCGACAATGATCCCGGCTATACCTGCCCACAGCAGATAACCACCGGCGCCGAATACTTCCAGAATCAACAGCACCGTGCCCAGTGCCAGCCAGTCCCAGTAGTTCAGATGTTGCATGAACTCCCACATGCCTCAGACCTTTTTGGTATCAAAGGTGGCTTTGACGATTTCGCCGATGCCGCCCACTGCGCCTATAACCTGGCTGGCTTCCAGCGGCATGAGGATGACTTTGCTGTTGTTGGCAGACGCCAGCTTGCCCAGTGCATCGATGTATTTTTGTGCAACAAAGTAATTGATCGCCTGCACGTTGCCTGAGGCTATGGCTTCGGACACCACTTGCGTCGCCCGGGCTTCGGCTTCGGCCTGGCGTTCGCGGGCTTCGGATTCCAGGAACGCCGCCTGGCGACCACCTTCGGCCTCGAGGATCTGCGCCTGCTTTTTGCCTTCGGCGGTCAGGATCGCCGCAGCTCGCAGGCCTTCGGCTTCAAGAATCTGCGCGCGCTTGATACGTTCGGCTTTCATCTGCCCGGACATGGCGGCCATCAGGTCGGCTGGCGGGCTGATGTCCTTGATCTCGATACGGGTGATCTTGATGCCCCAGGGAGCCGTCGCTTCATCTACCGTGCGCAGCAGTTTTTCATTGATCCCGTCACGCTGGCTGAGCATGGCATCCAGCTCCATCGAGCCCAGCACGGTACGGATGTTGGTTTGCAGCAGGTTGCGAATGGCGTGTTCGAGGTTGTTGACCTCATACGCAGCCTGAGCCGTGTTGACCACCTGGAAGAAACACACGGCATCGATTTGAACGGTGGCATTGTCGGCAGTGATCACTTCTTGTGGCGGGATATCCAGCACGCTTTCCATCACGTTGATTTTGCGCCCGATGCGGTCCATCACTGGAATGATGATGTTCAGGCCCGGTTTAAGGGTGTTGGTGTAACGCCCGAAACGCTCCACCGTCCATTGGTATCCTTGCGGAACCACCTTGAAGCCCATAAAGAGCACGGCGATAGCCAAGGCGACAAATAACAGGACCACAGTACCCACTTGCATGACCATTCCTTGTTTTTGAGGTGTAAGAGCTAAACGAACACGGAGTGTAGCGATCAAGAAAATTGCGCAACTGTTTAGATTTTAGTCAAAACAATTCAACTACGCGGGGGTAACTCGCATTGCTTCCTCTATTGATGTCTCGCCGGTGGCGACTTTACGGGCGGCGGCCAGCCTCAGGCTGAGCATTCCTTGCGCACACGCCTGGTGACGAATGGCATTCAAGTCGGTATCAGGGCCAATCAGTGACTTGAGTTCCTCGCTCATCGACATGATTTCGTAGATCCCGACCCGACCGCTGTAGCCGGTGCCGCGACATTGTTCACACCCCGTGGCCCGCCAGGTACACACGGGCAGTGAGCCGGGCCAGATCGGGGCGAAACCCGGCCAGTCACGCTGGTCCAGTGGCTGCTCGGCCCTGCAGTCAGGGCACAGGGTTCTGACCAGCCGTTGGGCCATCACTCCCAGCAATGTGGCTTTTATCAGGTAGGGGGCAACCCCGAGTTCTTGCAGGCGGCTGATGGCGCTGGGTGCGTCATTGGTGTGGAGGGTCGAGAGCACCAGATGCCCGGTCAGCGCCGCCTGAATTGCCACTTCGGCCGTTTCCAGGTCGCGTATTTCACCGAGCATGATGATGTCCGGGTCCTGGCGCAGCAGGGCCCGCACCCCGTTGGCGAAGGTCAGGTCGATGTTGGGTTGAACCTGCATTTGATTGAAGGCCGGCTCAATCATTTCGATTGGATCTTCAAGGGTGCACAGATTGATTTGCGGGGTGGCCAGTTGCTTGAGCGTTGCATACAGGGTGCTGGTCTTGCCCGAGCCGGTAGGGCCGGTGAGCAAAATAATGCCGTTGGGCCGGGTGGTCATTTGTTGCCAGTGCTGCAGATCTTCGGGGGTGAACCCCAGCTGGTCGAAATTTTTCAGCAGGACCTGCGGGTCGAAGATACGCATGACCATTTTTTCGCCAAAGGCGGTGGGCAAGG
>JBILYW010000304.1:0-4954 GCA_044377555.1 Pseudomonas sp. | reverse complement strand
CAGCAACGGCAAGCCGACGACGTTCCAGGTACAGCGTGCCGAGTTCGACAAACTGCTGGCCGACCAAGCGGCGCTGCAAGGTGTCGAAATCCGCTATGGCGAAACCGTGTCTGCAGTGGATATAGAGAGCAGCAACCCGATGCTCGATGTTGTGCGTGAAGACGCCAGCACTTATCGGATCAAAGCCGACTTTATCCTCGATGCCAGCGGCTACGGCCGGGTACTCCCGCGCTTGCTCGACCTGGAGGCCCCATCGAATTTTCCGGTGCGTCAGGCCGTGTTTACCCATGTTGAAGACCGCATCAATTGCGAAGGTTTTGAACGGGAAAAAATCCTCATCACTACCCATCCAACCCAGCGTGATATCTGGTTCTGGACCATTCCTTTCAGCAATGGCCGCTGCTCGGTGGGCGTGGTCGCGGCGGCAGAACATTTTGCCGACCGCAGCGAAGACCTTGACCTGTGCCTGCGCAGTTTTATCGACGAAACTCCAGGCCTGCAAAAAGTGCTGGCCAATGCCGTGTGGGACACCCCGGCGCGCACCATCGGCGGCTACTCGGCGAACGTCAAAACCCTGCACGGCCCTGGCTTTGCGCTGCTGGGCAATGCAGCCGAGTTCCTTGATCCGGTATTCTCCTCGGGTGTCACCATCGCCATGCGCTCGGCCAGCATGGCCGCTGGCGTGCTGCACCGTCAGTTGCAAGGCGAGGCCGTGGACTGGCAAACCGAATTTGCCGAACCGCTTAAACGCGGGGTCGATACCTTCCGCTGTTACGTCGAAGGCTGGTACGCCGGCACCTTCCAGGACGTGATTTACCACCCGGACAGCTCGCCACAGATTCGCCGCATGATCTGTTCGATTCTGGCCGGCTATGCCTGGGACGAAACCAACCCGTTTGTCAGCGAGCCCAAACGCCGGTTGCGCATGCTGTCGGACATCTGCGCCACGGAGGCCCAATGAAACCCCTGAGCGATACCTACGTTGAAGAAACCCGCCTGGGGTTCTGGTTTTTGCGTAGCCACACCTGGCAGCACCATGTGCTGCGGGTGGCGATCAATGATCTGCGCAGCCTGTTCAGTGACCAGCCGCCCTCGGCGCCCGTGATTCTGGACGCCGGGTGCGGCCAGGGAAAATCGTTCCAGTACCTGCACAAAACCTTCGCCCCACGGCGCTTGATAGGGCTGGATGCCGACCCGCTGAGCCTGCAACTGAGCGGCGAGGAAGCCCGACGCCAGGGCATCGACATCGAACTGATCGGCAGCGACTGCGCCGAGCTCGATGTGGCCGATGCCAGTATCGACATCCTGTTCTGCCACCAGACCTTCCACCATCTGGTGCAGCAAGACCGGGCCCTGGCCGAGTTTTATCGGGTGCTCAAGCCGGGCGGTTACTTGCTGTTTGCCGAGTCCACCGAGGCTTACATCGACACCTGGGTGATTCGCTGGCTGTTCCGCCACCCCATGCATGTGCAGAAAAGTGCAGAGCAGTACCTGGAGATGATCCGCGATCAGGGCTTTGAGTTTGAAGCCCGGAACGTGTCGTACCCGTACCTGTGGTGGAGCCGCTCCAAGGATTTCGGCCTGCTGGAGCGTTTGGGTTTACGCCGTCCAAAGCCGGTGGGCCAGCGGGAAGAAACCTTGGTCAATGTGGTGGCGCGCAAGCCCCAATCCCCTGTGGGAGCGGGTTTACTCGCGACAGGATCGCTGCGGTGAATCAGTTGAACCGAGTTGCCTGCATCGCGAGCAAGCCCGCTCCCACACGGATAATGTTTGTGTGGTTGTTGATGTGCATGCTGCTCAGTAGCTGCACCAGCCTGCCGCTGCCCAGGCACACGCCCACCCTGACCTTGCCCATGCAATTGCATGTCCAGCGCGAACAGGCCGATCAGCGTCAGGACTGGTTACTGGTGATTCAGCAAGAAGAGACCGGGTTGCGCTGGTCGCTGATGGACCCCCTGGGGATTCCGCTGGCACGTCAGTTGTTGCATGACGACAACTGGCACGCCGACGGCCTCTTGCCACCCAACCCTGAGGCCCGCGAACTGTTTGCCGCGCTATTGTTTGCGCTCACGCCTGCGGCGGAACTGGCGGATAATTATCCACAGGCACAATCTGCGTCTGATCTGCGATTTATGGGGCAACGCTGGCAAGTACATTACCAGCAACCCCGGGGCTTTCGCATCGACATGAAAGACGACCTGCACTACAGAATCAGCCCGCTGGAGACCGCACCGTGACTGCTTACCTCAACTATCTTGGCGTGATCTGCTCGCTGGGCCGTGGCCCCGATGAAGTCGCGCGCAAGCTGTTTGCCGGTGACTGCTCAGGCATGCAGCGGCAAAGCGGCTGGGTGCCTGAGCGCTCACTGACCATCGGCGCGGTGCATGGCGAGCTGGCTGCGATACCGCCTGAACTCAACCAGCAAAGCAGCCGCAACAACCGGTTGCTGCTGGAAGCGGCGTTGCAGATTCAAGGTGACATCGAACAGGCGATTCAGACTTTCGGCCGCGATCGCATCGCCGTTGTGCTGGGCACCAGCACCTCAGGCATTGATGAAGCCAGCCGGGGCATTGCCCACTACTTACACAACCAGCAGTTCCCGAAGGATTACGACTATCAGCAACAAGAGCTGAGCGCACCGGCCACGTTTCTGGCCGACTGGCTGAACATCACGGGGCCGGCTTATGTGATTTCTACCGCCTGCACCTCCAGTGCCCGTGCCCTGATGAGTGCCCAGCGGCTGCTGGACATGAACCTGTGTGACGTGGTGCTGTGTGGCGGAGTAGACACGTTGTGCAAGCTGACGCTCAACGGTTTTTCAGCGCTGGAAGCCGTCTCGGATGAGCGCTGCAACCCGTTTTCGGCGAACCGTCACGGCATCAATATCGGCGAAGCGGCGGTTCTGTTTGTGATGAGCAAGCAAGCCACTGACGCTCACTCCATCGCCCTGCTTGGCGCGGGTGCCAGCAGCGATGCACATCATATTTCGGCCCCCGAGCCCACCGGCCGCGGCGCTGCTCAAGCGATGCACAAGGCCCTGAGCCGTGCGGGTTTGCAGCCCGGACAAATCGGCTACCTCAACCTGCATGGCACCGCCACCCAGCACAACGACGCGATGGAAAGCCACGCCGTGACCCAAGTGTTCCCGCGAGGCGTACCGTGCTCGTCCACCAAACCCATGACCGGCCACACCCTGGGTGCCGCCGGCGCACTGGAAGCTGCCTTTTGCTGGCTGAGCCTGACCCATGGCAACCTTCTGGCCCCACATATCTGGGACGGTCAGGGCGATCCGGCACTCCCGGCCTTGAACTGGGTCACGCCCGGCCAGACCCTCGCCGCCGCTCCACAACGCTGCCTGATGAGCAACTCGTTTGCTTTCGGTGGCAATAACGTCAGCCTGATTATCGGAGACGCCCCATGATTGCCTGGCCGCTCGCCGAATTGCTGCCCCACGCCGGCGACATGATCCTTATTGATCAGGTGCTGGCGTTTGATGAAGAACAGATTCAAACCCGCCTGCGCGTGCGCGCAGGCGGGTTGTTCAACCGTGAAGACGGCAGCCTGCCCGCGTGGGTCGGTATTGAACTGATGGCCCAGAGTGTGGCGGCTTACGCCGGTTGCCGCGCCCATCTGCAAGGCCGGCCCGTGGAACTGGGCTTTCTGCTCGGCACGCGCAAATTTGAATGCAACGTCGAACACTTCCCCCTGGACGTCGAGCTGCACATCCACGCGCTGCGCTCACTGGAAGATGACAACGGCATGGGTGTGTTCGAGTGTCACCTTACCGGCCCCGGCATTCATGCCAGCGCCCGCCTGAACGTGTTCCGTCCGCCCCAGGCTGAAAACTACCTAGCTCAAGCATCCCAGGAGACCCGCCATGACTGAGTCCATTTTGGTCACAGGCTCCAGCCGTGGCATCGGCCGCGCCATTGCCTTGCGTCTGGCCCGGGCCGGTTTTGATCTGGTGCTGCATTGCCGCAGTGGCCGCAGCGAAGCCGACGCGGTGATGGCCGAAGTTCAAGCATTGGGCCGCAGCGCCCGGGTGCTGCAATTCGACGTGTCGGAACGGGCCCAGTGCAAAGCCATACTGGAAGCCGACGTTGAAGCCCACGGCGCCTATTACGGTGTGGTGCTCAACGCCGGACTGACCCGCGACGGGGCATTCCCGGCACTGAGTGAAGACGATTGGGACGTAGTGATGCGCACCAACCTCGACGGCTTTTACAACGTGCTGCACCCGGTGATGATGCCAATGATCCGCCGCCGCCAGGCCGGGCGCATTGTGTGTATCACCTCGGTATCGGGGCTGATCGGCAATCGCGGCCAGGTCAATTACAGCGCCTCCAAGGCGGGTTTGATCGGCGCCGCCAAAGCACTGGCGATTGAGCTCGGCAAACGCAAAATCACCGTCAACTGCGTGGCCCCGGGCCTGATCGACACCGCCATGCTCGACGAAAACGTACCTGTAGAAGAACTGATGAAAATGATCCCAGCCCAACGCATGGGTACCCCGGAAGAAGTCGCCGGCGCCGTTAATTTTTTGATGTCGGCCGAAGCGGGTTACATCACCCGTCAGGTGCTGGCCGTCAACGGAGGCCTGTGCTGATGAAACGTGTTGTCGTCACCGGCATGGCCGGTATCACCTCGCTGGGCAGCGACTGGGCCAGTATTGAAGCCAACTTTGTAGCCGGGCGCAGTGGCATCCGGCGTATGGACGAGTGGGATCGTTTCACCGAACTCAACACCCGGCTGGCCGGGCCCATTGATGATTTCGCGGTGCCCGCACACTGGACCCGCAAACAACTGCGCAGCATGGGCCGCGTCTCTCGGCTGGCCGTGGGCGCAGCGGAGCTTGCGTTGCAAGACGCCGGCTTACTGGGCAACCCGATCATTCGCGATGGCCGCATGGGTGTAGCCTGCGGCTCGTCCACCGGCAGCACCGACGAGATCAAGG
>JBILYW010000303.1:0-4955 GCA_044377555.1 Pseudomonas sp. | reverse complement strand
GGCCTTCTGCAATTCGCGTACAAACTGCTCCGGTTTATCGGCCGCATTGAGCACTTCTTTATAACGATTGTTGCTCTGCAACAGCGTCACCAGATCGTGGAAGCTGTCTTGATAGGAATCGTAGGAGCGGAAGTCCGCCGTTTCCTTGACCATCTGCCCGCCCTTGAACTCGCTGGTGATGGCCCGCGCCTGGGCGCCCTGCCAACTGCCGGTGGCCTTGATGCCGAACAGGTTGTGGCTGCTGCTGCCGTCTTGCTGGCGCATCACCGATTTGCCCCAGCCGGTTTCCAGTGCGGCTTGCGCCACCAGATACAGCGGATCGACGCCAATGCGGTCGGCCGCCTGCTGCGCCATCGGCAGCATGGTGGCGACGAAGGCATCCGGCGATTCGAAGGCTTGCTTGGCCGGTGCCAGCGGTGGTTGCGCCACGGCCCGGCCATAAATCTGCATCCGCCCTTGCGCACCCGACGCGCTGAGCATCGGCTGGCGACCGCCCTTGAGCACCGCATCCAGCCCCGGCGACGTACGCCCCGGCACTGCACCGGTGTTGAGGGTTGAGCGCGCCGGGTCGGCTGACGGCACAATCCCGGCCAGCAAGCGGTCGGTCAGCTTGGTCGGCAACGCCAGACGCCGCTGGTTGAGCATGGCCATGTCATTTTTGTGCCCGCCCTCTGCCGCGCTCGGCGCGATGGCGACCCGCGAGGCCCACAACTGACGCTGGCCACTGGAGCGGACAAAGGGGCTGTCGACCGGGGTGGCGGCCGCCGGGGCTTTGGCTTCGGCAGTCAGCGCGGTGGTGGCCGCAGCCTCCCCCGGCACTGCGGATTTGTTTTTCGACATCTGACGCATCAACACGTCCGCCAGGCCGATGCCGCCGCCCTGCCGGGACAGGGTCACCGACAGCTGCTGGTCGTACATTTCCTGATACTGCTTGGCCGCCGGGGTGTTGAGCGGGTTGTCCTTGCCCAGTACTTCGTTGGCCGAACGCATGGACTTGAGCATTTCGTTGAGGAACAGCGACTCGAATTCCTGCGCAACCTTGCGCATGTTGCCTTCGCTTTCACGGTCGCCAACCTTCAGGTTGTTCAGCCGATTAAGGTCGGTGAACGCCCCGGAATCGCTGCCACTGACCACACCGCTCTTACGCATATCCATGACGTCGGCCTCAGATCACGATCAAGTCGGCTTGCAGCGCGCCGGCCTGTTTCAGGGCTTCGAGAATCGCCATCAAGTCGCTGGGCGCAGCCCCCACCTGATTCACCGCACGTACGATTTCGTCCAGCGTGGTGCCCGGGCCGAACTTGAACATCGGCTTGGCTTCTTGCTGGGCATTGATCTGCGAGCGCGGTACCACGGCGGTCTGGCCGTTGGACAGCGGGCCCGGCTGGCTGACGATCGGGTCTTCGGTGATGGTCACGGTCAGGCTGCCGTGGGTCACGGCCGCAGGCGATACCTTGACGTTCTGGCCGATCACGATGGTGCCGGTGCGCGAGTTGATGATGACCTTGGCCACCGCCTGCCCGGGGTCGACCTCGAGGTTTTCCAGGATCGACAGGTAGTCGACCCGCTGGCTCGGGTCCAGGGGCGCGGTGACGCGGATCGAGCCGCCATCAATGGCCTGTGCAACGCCCGGGCCCAGGTAGTCGTTGATCTTGTCCACCACGCGCTTGGCGGTGGTGAAGTCCGAACGATTGAGGTTCAGGGTCAGGCTGTTGCCCTGGTTGAAACCGCTGGGCACTGAACGCTCAACCGACGCGCCGCCAGGGATACGCCCGGCCGACGGTACGTTGACGGTGATTTTGGAACCGTCACGGCCTTCGGCGTCGAACCCGCCCACCAGCAGGTTGCCCTGGGCGATGGCGTACACATTGCCGTCTATGCCCTTGAGGGGTGTGAGCAACAGCGTACCGCCACGCAGGCTTTTGGAGTTGCCGATGGAGGACACGGTAATGTCCACCACCTGCCCCGGCTTGGCAAACGCCGGCAAGTCGGCACTGATGGACACCGCCGCGACGTTCTTGAGCTGCACATTGCCCGAACCCGGCGGCACCTTGATGCCGAACTGCGACAGCATGTTGTTGAAGGTTTGCAGGGTGAACGGGGTTTGCGTGGTCTGGTCGCCCGTGCCGTTAAGCCCGACCACCAGGCCATACCCGATCAATTGGTTGGAACGCACGCCAGAAATGCTGGCGATGTCTTTCAGCCGCTCGGCGTGGGCGCCCAGGGAGGCCGACAACAGCAACACGGCTGCCAGCAAATGCTTGAGGTTGGGCATGTGGGCCATCACTAAAAAGGAAACAGCGGGCTAAGGAAGAAGCGGTCAAACCAGCCCGGCTGACTGGCATCGGCAAAGGAGCCCGTCCCGGAGTAGGTGATGCGCGCATCGGCCACACGGGTCGAGGACACGGTGTTGTCGGTGGAGATGTCGTCCGCGCGCACCAGGCCGGCAATGCGTACCAGTTCGTCGCCGGTGTTGAGGGTCATCCACTTCTCGCCGCGCACGGCGATGATGCCGTTGGGCAGCACGTCGGCCACGGTCACGGTGATCGAGCCGGTGAGGCTGTTGCCCTGCCCCGCCTTGCTGTCGCCCTTGGTGGCACGGTTGCCGCTGTAACCGGCATTGAGGCTCAGGTCACCACTGCCCAGCGGGTTGTTGGTGGTCAGGCCGCTGCCGAACAACGAGGTCAGGCCGATGCTGGTGTTGCTGTTTTTACCGATGGCCGAGTTGGCGTTTTTGCTCGCCTGGGTCTTCTCGTTCAGGGTGATGGTAATGATGTCGCCAATGCGGAACGCCTTGCGGTCGCTGTACAGGTTCTGCTCAAAGCCGGCCTGGTAAATCGAGCCGTTGTTGGCCGCTGCCGGCAGCGGCGTGCGCGGCAGGACAGGGGCGTAGTACGGATCGTTCTGGCGCGGTGGCGGGCTGACACAGCCCGCCAGGAATGTAATGCCGCCCAGGGCCAGAACAGAAAACAAGCGTTTCATGAGCTCTCCTACGCGATTACAGATTTTGCGTTACGAACGACAACATTTGGTCAGCGGTGGAGATCACTTTGGAGTTCATCTCGTAGGCGCGCTGGGTGGTGATCATGTTGACCATTTCTTCCACAGTGCTGACGTTCGACGTCTCGAGCATGCTTTGCATGGTCAGACCAAAGCCGTTCAGGCCGGGGGTACCGATTTGCGGCGCGCCGCTGGACGCGGTCTCAAGGAACAGGTTGCCGCCCTGGGACTGCAAGCCCGCCGGGTTGATGAAGTCGGCGGTCTGCACGTTGCCGATCACCTGGGCTGCCGGGTTGCCGGAAATCGTCACCGACACGGTGCCGTCCTGGCCCACGGTGAAGGTCTGGGCATCGGCGGGCACCACAATCGCCGGTTCCAGGGCAAAGCCGTTGGCGGTGACGATCTGGCCGTTGGAGTCCAGGTGGAAGGTACCGTCGCGGCTGTAGGCCGTGGTCCCGTCGGGCTGCATGATCTGGAAGAAACCACGGCCATTGATGGCCATGTCCAACGGCTGGTCGGTGGTTTGCAGGCTACCGGCGGCGAAGTTCTTTTGCGTGCCGACGATGCGCACCCCGGTCCCCACTTGCAGGCCTGACGGCAGCTCGCTGTCCTGGGTCGACTGGGCGCCTGGCTGGCGTTTGATCTGGTAGAGCAAGTCCTGAAACTCGGCGCGATCACGTTTGAAACCGGTGGTCGACACGTTGGCCAGGTTGTTGGAAATGGTCGTCAGGTTGGTGTCTTGTGCAGCCAGACCTGTTTTTGCAACCCAAAGTGCCGGAAGCATGGTGCTCTCCTCGCGCGCCGGTTTTTCGGCGCTACGTTCAAGTAATTAGCTGATGGACAAGACCCGAGTCATGGCCTGGTCGTCTTCTTTGGCGGTGTTCATCATTTTGATGTGCAGCTCGAACTGCTTGGACAGGGCCAGCACCGAGGTCATCTCATCGACGGCATTGACGTTGCTCGCCTCCAGAAACCCCGAGACCACCTGCACGTTGGCATCGGCCTGTGCCGGCTGACCATCGTTGGTGTGGATCAGGCCGTCCAGGCCCTTGCTCATGGTTTTCAGGTCCGGCTGGACCAGCTTGATGCGGTCCACTTGCGCCATCACCCGCGGGCCTTCGCCCTGGGCACGGATGCTGATGGTGCCGTCCTGGCCGACTTCGATTTGCTGCTGGGGCGGCACCGCAATCGGCCCGCCATTGCCCATGATCGGCATGCCGTTGCCAGCTCGCAGAATGCCCAGGGCATCCACGTTCATGCTCGCGGTACGCACATAGGCTTCGCTGCCGTCGGGCGCCTGCACGGCCAGCCAGCCATCGCCGGACACGGCCACATCCAGATCGCGCCCGGTTTCAACCATGGCACCGGGAGTGAAATCGGTCGCCGGGCGTTCGGTCAGGGCAAAGGCGCGCGCCGGAAAGCTGTCGCCAAACACCGGCATCGAGCGGGCCTGTTCCAGGTCACGCTGAAAACCGTTGGTCGAGATGTTCGCCAAATTGTTGGCATGGGCCTTTTGCGCCAGTGCGTTCTGACTGGCGCCGGTCATTGCCACATAAAGGTACTTGTCCACAGTCTTTCCTCTGTCTGACGGACGCTTGCCGCCCACCGCTGTACTGCGGTGACTAAAGCAATTTGCGCACCAACTTTATTTTGACGCTGGGAAAGGCCGGTTTGACCGGGCTGGAGGGAGATTGGGGGATGAGGCGAGAAAGGGAAAAGACGTCAATACGGCGGGGTTCTGCCGGTAGCGGCAAGGCATGGTCTGCCAGACAACGCAAAACCTGTGGGAGCGAGCCTGCTCGCGAAGGCCGTTCGCGAGCAGGCTCGCTCCCACGGTTCTACTGCTTCGTCTTGAGAATGTCGTGCTCACGCAATTTGTTGGCGATGGTGGTGTGGGAAACCCCCAGACGCTTGCCCAGCAACCGGCTGCTCGGGTGCTCGGAATACAGTTGCTC